>CAYFUQ010000011.1:2154-47170 GCA_964346415.1 uncultured Proteiniphilum sp. | reverse complement strand
TTCAGGAAGCAGCAGAAATCAACGAATTGGCAAAAAAATGGGAAATTGACTATACCTCTTATGAAGGTGGAGTTTATTCTTCGGAATGGTTCTGGGCAAAAGCACTTCACATACTTCGCAATGATGAGACAATCAGAGAAAATGCATATTCAATAGTTGAACATTGTGAATGGATGCCTGCACTTTTGACCGGAGCAAAAAAATCTTCCGAAATTGTTCGCAGCCGTTGTGCACAAGGTCATAAAGCCATGTGGAACGAAAAGTGGGGCGGATTGCCAAGTGAAGAGTTTTTAACCACACTCGATCCCTTACTGAAAGGTTTCAGAGCTCGCCTGTTTAATGATACCGATACGGCAGAAGTTCCTGTTGGCAAACTGACTCCCGAATGGGCTGATCGCTTAGGTCTCTCAACCGATGTTGTGGTTGCAGGAGGTGCTTTCGATTGCCACATGGGAGCTGTTGGTGCCAATGTGGAGCCATATACTTATGTTCGTGTAATTGGTACTTCAACCTGCGATATTATGGTTGCACCTTATGAAGAGATTGGCGATAATCTGATCAGCGGTATCTGCGGACAGGTTGACGGTTCGGTAATCCCCGGAATGGTAGGCCTTGAAGCAGGACAGTCTGCCTATGGCGATATCTATGCCTGGTTTAAGCGTGTTTTGGAATTCCCTGTTGATGCTATTCTTTCCAATACAACATTGATTGATGAAGAAACAAAACAGAAACTCAAAAAAGAGATATCCAAAAACATCTTACCTGAACTGACCAAAGAAGCTGAGAAAATCCCCGTTTCTGACAGCACAGTGCTTGCCATCGACTGGATGAACGGTCGCAGAACTCCCGACGCAAACCAATTGCTGAAAGGTTCCATCACCGGTCTTACGCTTGCCAGCTCTGCACCAAGAATTTTCCGTGCATTGGTTGAAGCTACCGCTTTTGGTTCACGCGCAATCATCGAGAGAATGCGTGCAGAAGGAGTACGTATCGACAGTGTTATTGGCATTGGCGGAATTGCATTAAAATCTCCGTTTGTGATGCAGACCATGAGTGATATCCTCAATATGTCTATCAAAGTATGTAAAACCGATCAGGCTTGTGCCTTAGGTGCAGGAATGTTTGCAGCAACTGCTGCCGGCTTGTACGGAAAAGTTGAAGATGCACAAAAAGCGATGAACTCAGGCTTTACGCATGAATATCATCCAAATCAGGAGAATGTGGATGCTTATTCGGATATTTATAAGAACTATATGAAATTGGGGCAGTTTACAGAGAAAAATCTTTTCAATTCATAATACTATGTATCTAAAAATGAAGCGTATTAAAATATTATTTATATTGTGTGTTAGCATTTCCGGTTTTGCTTTTTCACAAAATCCAATTATTCAAACTAAATATACTGCCGATCCGGCACCAATGGTTTATCAGGACAAACTGTATTTATATACAAGTCATGATGAGGATAATTCCACTTGGTTTGTTATGAATGACTGGAACTTATATACAACAACTGATATGGTTAACTGGACAGACCACGGTGTGGTTTTGTCATATAAAGATTTTGATTGGGCAAAAAAGAACGCCTGGGCTCCCCAATGTGTTGAAAGAGATGGAAAATTTTATTTTTACGTTCCTGTTACAGACCGAAATAATAAGGAGGGCATTGCAGTAGCTGTTTCCGATAGCCCTTATGGTCCTTTTGTTGATCCTCTAGGAAAACATCTGGTGCAAAGCGCAGGATGGGGGGATATAGATCCTACTGTATTTGTAGATGATGATGGACAGGCATATCTATATTGGGGTAACCCTTTTTGTCACTACGTAAAACTAAATGAAGACATGATTTCTTATAGTGGTGATATTATAACTTTACCAATGACAGTAGAGGCTTTTGGCAAACGTGAAGGAGAGGTTGAGAATCGACCAACACTATATGAAGAGGCACCATGGCTTTATAAGCGCAATGACTTATACTATCTTTTATGGGCAGGAGGACCTATACCTGAGCATTTAGGATACTCAACTAGTACAAGCCCAACAGGTCCGTGGAAATATGGGGGTGTTATTATGTCACCTCAAGGAGGAAGCTTCACAAATCATCCGGGAATAATAGATTACAAAGACAAAACTTGGCTGTTTTATCACAATGGCGGACTTCCGGGTGGAGGTGGATTTACTAGATCTGTTTGTGTAGACGAAATAAAGTTTAATGATGATGGCTCTATCATAAAGATGGATATGGGGAATGGTCCGGAGCAAGGGTTTGAGGTACTGAATCCATTCCGCAAAAATGAAGCTGAAACAATTGCATGGTCAGAAAATGTCAAGGCATCGCAGAATAAAGAGGTGGGGGTATTTGTCAATGCAATGAAAGATGGAGCATACACAATGGTAAAAGGCGTGGACTTTAGAGAGCACGGAGCCAGTAAATTCACTGCACGTGTAGGAACAACTCATAACGATGGTATTACAATGGAAGTTCGTCTGGACAGTATAGATGGATTATTGCTAGGAACAATAAAAGTACCTTTTACATCTGGTGATGACAGGTGGGAGGTTATCAGCATAGATATAGACGAAAAAACAACAAAAGTTCATGATCTTTATTTTGTATTTAAAGGAGAAAATAAACCGGGTAGAATAATGTTCTTTGACTACTGGATGTTTACAAAATAAAGTTTTGAAATTTATCAATATGTAGATGATAAAACACCTTGTTTTTAGTAGTTGTTTATGCATCCTCCGATAATTCAGACATAAAAGTACCTATTACGCAGGCTGAATCACCGTTGGATATAGCAATTGTGAAATTTGACTACAAGTGTTTTGTCAAAACCTATGGTGTTGTGTTTGATGCAGAATAAGTCTTGATTATTGAACGTCCAATTGGTGTGATCATGACTGATAGATTTGTCTTATGCACGCTATCGAATTTTAATGAAAAAATAGATTCAAAAATACAATTATAATGAAAAGAGTCATTTCTATAATATTTATACTGTTTACACTTTCAGTGTATTTATACTCAGAACAACTTCTACCACTACAAATAAAATCTGGGCCGGTACCCGATGAAGCCTCCATGGAAGTAGTTGATTACTATTATGAATGGAGACAATCCTTGTTAGAATCATCGGACCAAGAGAAGAATACAACCAATCCTTTAGTTAGAGTTGTAGAAGATGGTGGATCGGGTGGATATAGTGCTATTATGTATACTGATAGCTCTTTGGCCACACATACTGTATTTCGACCTGAACAGTTAACTAAATTTGAAGGAGAGAATAAACTACCAATTATCGCCTGGGGTAATGGAGCATGTGCAAATTCTCCTTGGGAGCATATTAACTTTTTGTCGGAAATAGCGTCTCATGGATTTCTTGTAATTGCAACAGGACCAATGCCTCAAGAAGGAGAACGGGGTTATGGGAAAACTAAATCATCACAACTGATAGATGCCATAGAATGGGCAATAGAACAAAACAGTGATAAAACAAGTGTATTGTATAATATGATTGATACATCTAAAATTGCTGTTAGTGGAATGTCTTGTGGTGGATTACAAACTTTAGAAGTGGCTTCAGATCCACGTATTACTACTATAATTGTGTGTAATAGTGGTATATTCACTAATCCGGATAGGTCAATATCAGGTATGCCCCATTTAACAAAAAAATACTTGAACAAACTCCATACTCCTACGCTTTACATGCTTGGAGGCGAAACCGACATAGCTTACAATAATGGCATGGATGATTATAATCGCATAAACCATGTTCCAGTTTTTGTAGCCAATATGGATGTTGGGCACGGTGGCACATATGGGCAGCCTCATGGTGGTGAGTTTGCTAAAGTTGCGGTTGCTTGGTACAAATGGCAATTAAAAGAGGATAATGAATCCGGTAAAATGTTTACGGAGAATCCTCCTTTACTCTCTACATCAGACCTCTGGGAGATTGATAAAAAAAACTTCCCAGAGTGAATGTTATATTGTAAATTATATTATTCCATAAAATATGGATTTTTTCTTATTTAAATTATTATTGTATTATGAAAAATGTATTAAGATTCTATACTTGCCTCTTTGTCTTTTTTTCGCTTGTGGTATATGGACAGCAGAGTCATTCACTTCCAGAGGGAACAAACCCCAATGAACACAATATTGCAGGCGCTGAATATCCAAGAATTGGAGAAGACGGACGTACTTATTTCAGAATTTATGCTCCGGATGCAAATAAAGTTGAGATTAGTTTCCGAGGTGAAATGAAAAAAGAGGATAATGGTTATTGGTCTTTGGTATCCGAAGAGCCTGAGGTTGAGGGCTTCCACTATTATCAGATAATAATTGATGGTGTGAGCACAGCTGACCCCAATGGCAAACCATTTTTTGGTATGGGTAAATGGGTAAGTGGTATTGAGATTCCAGAAAAGTCAGGATCCGACTATTACGAGCCAAAGAAAAATGTTCCACAAGGAGCAGTAAGAGAAAACTGGTATTATTCTGATTTGAGAAACGAGTGGCGCCGGTGCTTAGTATATACTCCGGCTGAATATGACATGCATTCTTCTCATAAATACCCTGTCCTATATCTACAACACGGCATGGGTGAAAACGAAACCAGTTGGGCAAATCAGGGAAAAATGAACTTTATCATGGATAATCTTATTGCCGAAAAAAAAGCTGTTCCGATGATCGTAGTAATGGATAATGGAAATATAGAAAACTTTCGCACTTTGCCGGGAGAAGATATCAATGAGGCAAGAGCTAGATTTGGAGCAGACTTCACTTCTATTTTATTAAATGAAATCATTCCGTTTATCGAGTCCAATTATCGAGTTTTAACAGACCGAGAAAATAGAGCCATGGCTGGTCTATCTTGGGGAGGATTGCAAACCTTTAACACAACCCTGAATAACATTGACGAATTTGCCTATATCGGCGCGTTTAGTGGTGCAGGGCAGATTAATCTAGATCAATTAGAAATAGCATATAACGGTGTATTTAAAGATCCGAAAGCTTTCAATGAAAAAGTGCATCTCCTTTTTCTGGGTATAGGTTCAGAAGAAAGACCAGAGCGGGTCAAAAGCTTGAGTGACGGATTGAAAAAGGCTGGAATCAATAATATTTATTACGAATCACCAGGAACTGCTCATGAGTTCCTTACATGGAGAAGGTGTTTAAAAGAGTTTGTTCCTTTGATTTTCAAACCTAAAAAATGAAAAACAAATCAAAAGACTTTTGCTTCTGATAATTCATATATTTGATTTGGTATGAGAACCGCTATGAGTATGATGAATTTTAGATCTCCTTAAGTGCAGCAATACTAACGTAGTGTTTTGCAAATCTGTGGTTTCTGCACGGATTGTGTCATTTGAACACATGTCTGGACTGAAAGCCAAGCAAAAGAAAGTAATGAGTATATATTATAATTAATAAAAAAATCGCTTTATGAATAAAAAAACAGTAGTTCTATTTTATTGTATGATTCTTTTCCTTGGATGTACTCAGAAAGAGAATTACAATACCTTTCAAAATATTGGGAATCCTCTAATCAGAGATAAATTTACAGCTGACCCAGCACCACTAGTACATGATGGGACATTATACTTATATGTAGGGCATGATGAGTATTATGAAGGACAAGATACAGCCTCAGGTGGAAGAGAGTTTAACATAACGGAATGGCTTTGCTACTCCACTGAAGATATGCAAACCTGGAGAGATCATGGTGCAGTATTACGTCCGACAGATTTTGATTGGGGAATTGGTGAAGCCTGGGCTTCACAAGTAATCGAACATGAAGGTAAGTTTTACTATTATACTACCTTGCAAGCGGGAGAACCTTACAACAGTAAGGTTATTGGAGTGGCTGTGGGTGATAGTCCTGTCGGTCCTTTTACAGATGCGATAGGAAAGCCACTTATCACAGATGATATGACTTCGAACGAACCACGTGGTTGGTGGAATGATATAGATCCTACTTTTATCATGGACCATAACGGACAAGCATGGCTTTGCTGGGGAAATGGCACTTGCTTCCTTGTAAAGCTGAAGCCAAATCTAATTGAGATCGAAGGAGAAATAGAAATTTTAGATCTACCTCGATTTATTGAAGGTCCCTGGTTGCATATGCGTAATGGACTTTATTATCTAACATATGCCTCAATGGGAGAGGGGCGCGAGGCAATCTCCTATGCTACTTCTACTTCAATGGAAGGTCCCTGGATACCAAGAGGAGAATTGACAGGAATGGCGGAAAACAGTTTTACTATCCATCCCGGTATAGCTGAATTCAAAGAAAAATGGTATTTGTTTTATCACAATGCAACGCTCACAATTGATAATCGTCCCGGTGCAACTGGACGCAGGAGTGTATGTATCGAAGAGTTACACTATAATTCAGATGGAACAATTCAATTTGTTGAACAAACTGTAAACGGTGTTATGACCCAAGATAGATAGTAAGTTTAAGAATAAACCAATGTTCAAGAAGAAATGAAAAAAGAGAAATATTTTCTTTAGAAGTATAAAAGAATAGAATTATAAATTAGTGGGATAGCCTCATGTCAGGTAAGATAAAGAGCAATAACGCTTTAAAAAATCAATTTCTATGAAGTTTGTAAAATATTTAGTACTCTCTATTGTACTTATTTTACTACATATATCTTGCGATGCAGTAAAGTCGCCGAACAAAGTTGTTCTTACTGGCACAGCAAGAGATAACTCCACACTATGTCCAGTTCCAGGAGCAGTCATTCGTCTGTCAAAACTAGGGACGGAAACCAAAACAGATATGAACGGGAAGTTTAATATATCTCTTTCTGTCTCTCATTTACAGTCAGGTGCTATTGATACATTAACTATTGAAAATGACAAATATTGGAAAAAACAGACAGAAGTTAAGCTGTATGAAAAAACAGAAAAAGTGATACTATTAAATGCTCAAAAACACCGCCTCATTGTAACTACTGATATTGGTGGTACCGACCCAGATGATGAACAGTCAATGGTGCATCTCATGGTTTCTGCGAATGATATTGATATTGAAGGTATTATTTGTGGACTTGCCTGGTTGGAGGGTAAACTCGGAACAGGTGTTGTCAACTCTATTATTGATGCTTATGATGCAGATTACCCAAATCTTATAATTCATGATAAAAGTTATCCAACACCTGCCTATCTAAGGTCTATTACTAAACCAGGGCAACATACTTCTAAAATGGCAGGAGTTGGAGAAGGTAAGGATAGTCCCGGTTCTGAATTAATAATAAGTGCAGTAGATAATGATGATCCACGTCCAGTCTGGTTAAACGCTTGGGGTGGTGCTAATACAATTGCTCAGGCATTATGGAAAGTTAAGAGTACTCGCTCACAAGAAGATGTGAATAAGTTTTTAAATAAAATACGAATCTATGATATTCTTGGGCAAGACGATGCCGGAGCATGGATTGTCAAAACCTTTCCCGACTTAATCTATATACGAAACGTAGAAATATACGGCTGGGGGCCATCTGATGAATGGGTAAAAGAGAATGTTCAATCAAAAGGGGCTTTAGGCACCAAGTATCCAGATCGAATTTGGGCTACAGAAGGTGATTCACCTGCTTTTATGCATCTGATTGCTAAAGGACTTAATGATCCTGATAAAATAGACTCAGGTGGTTGGGGAGGTCGTTTTGAATTGACTAAAGTGGCAAATATAAGAGGAATGGACATTGCCCAACGCAGTGGTGTTGATGAATCCTTTTACGATCCATATTTTATGTTCACCAACACTTCAGAAGGCAATGAATCAATTAATCAATGGAAAAAACACATATGGAATAACTTAGCAGTGAAAATGACTTGGGCTGTAACGAATACATATGATGATGCCAACCACCACCCTGTTGCCATTATAGACAAAGACAGCACTATGCAAATCATATATTTATCAGCTGAATCAGATTCTAAAGTTAGTCTTGATGCTGGCATGTCTTATGATCCTGACGGAGATAATCTCACATATAATTGGTACTTTTATCAAGAACCCAGCTCCTATAAAGGACTTGTGTCAATCGCTAACAATAAGAGCTCACATCTAGATCTTTTAATTCCATTGGATGCTTCGGGCAAAAACATTCATATTATCTTAGAGTTAACTGATTCGGGGTTTCCTAATCTTACAACATATAGAAGAGTAGTTATTGATGTTAATTAAAAGAATAATTGGCATCTTTGTAAAACAAATTGCTCTAGCAGTTATATACTAAATAAAGATCTTGTAAATAGAGCATCACTGAATTGTAGATAGGTTTTACTTTTTGGTATTCAATAAATGAAAAAAATAAGTCTATATGAAAAAAATTAAATTACTTACTGCTTTAATCTTATTGGCATTTATGACCAATAGTTGTACTAAAGAAGAACAGGTACAAGACACTGCACACAACCCTATTATATGGGCTGACGTACCTGATATCTCTATGATTCGCGTAGGCGACACCTACTATATGAGTAGCACGACTATGCATATGAACCCGGGGGTTCCCATTATGAAGTCTAAAAATCTTATTGACTGGGAGATGGCAAGCTATGCCTATGAGACACTGGGAGACATTGATGATTTTGAACTAAACAACGGAAGGAACACTTACGGCCGTGGCACTTGGGCAAGTAGTATGAGATATCACAACGGTATGTTTTATGTCTCCACGTTTTCCAACAGCAGCGGACTAAATTATATTTTCTCTACCAAAGATCCCGATACCACACCTTGGGATATGATTTCTTTTGGGCCCATGGTACACGATCATTCTTTGTTCTTTGATGACGATGGAAAGAAGTATATGTTCAGCTGTGGGGGTATAATTGGTATTCGTGAACTACAGGACGACCTCACAGGTATCAAAGAAGGCACAGAGCGTGTGTTGATTGAAAATGCAGACGCCATCACCGGCAAAGAAAGAGGCCTGGCGGCTGAGGGTGCACAGGTATTCAAAGAAAACGGAAAATACTATATATTCTTGATCACCTGGCCCAAAGATGGCATGCGCACCGTACTGGTTTATCGATCTGACGATATTATGGGTCCATACGAGGGTCGTGTTGTACTGGAAGATAAAGGCGTTGCTCAGGGTGGTTTTATCGATACTCCCGGGGGTAATTGGTATGGATATTTCTTCCGCGACTTTGGTTCGGTTGGGCGTATTCCATATTTGGTTCCAATGAAATGGGAGGACGACTGGCCTGTGTTTGGCGAGGATGGTGTGGTGCCTATGACTTTGAATCTGCAAGGTGAGCAACCAAGTATTCCTCAAATTGTGGCCTCCGATGATTTTTCACGAAAGGAAGGAGAAAGGGATTTACCACTTGTGTGGCAATGGAACCATAATCCAAATAATGACCAATGGTCGGTAAGTGAGCGTCCAGGATACCTGAGACTCGAAACATTTAGAGTTGATGAAACTTTTCTTGGTGCTAAGAATACGCTCACTCAACGTACTTTTGGTCCCGAATGTTCGGGCGAGACCGCAATAGATGTTAGCGGGATGAAGGATGGAGATTTTGCAGGACTGGCATTGTTGCAACGAAGGTATGGCCTGGTAGGTGTAAAAGCAGAAAATGGCAAAAAGTATATTTTTGCTGGTAATGCTCAGCATGCTGATTCTGAAAACGAGAATTACAAGGAGCTGGAAGCTATTTTATTTGATGGCGAGAAGGCTTACTTCAAGGTTGAATGCGACTTTAATGACCTTACAGACAAAGGCTACTTCTATTACAGCCTTGATGGCAATGAGTGGCATTTGATTGGCAGCGAGTTGCAAATGCGCTATGACCTGAATCACTTTATGGGTTACCGTTTTGGATTATTCAATTTTGCTACAAGAGTTACCGGGGGAATTGCTGATTTTGACTACTTCAATGTTAGTGACAAGATTTCTAGATAAGATAAGATAAAATAAAAAAACAATGAAAATAAAACAGTATATTTTAATTACTTTGACAATATTTATGTTCATCTCTTTTGGCGCTCAGGCCAAAAGAGGTATAAACACTAGTCCTCTCTTTTTAAACTACACTTATCAGGGTGAAGACAAAATATATCAAAAAAATCCATTAAGCGAAAATGAGTTTTACAATCCCATTTTGCAGGGATGCTATCCTGACCCCTCAATTACACGTAAGGGTGATGATTATTTCCTGGTTACATCCACTTTTGCAATGTTTCCCGGTGTACCAATTTTTCATTCAAAAGATTTAATCAACTGGAAACAGATTGGGCATGTTTTGGATAGAAAATCTCAATTGAAAGTTCAGGATGCGGGAATCAGCGGTGGCATTTATGCTCCTGTAATCAGATATAACAAATATAATGACACATTCTATATGATTACCACTCAGTTTGCCGGAGACATCGGTAACATGGTAGTTAAAACAAAAGATCCTTTTAAAGGATGGGGTGAAGTAAAGAAACTGGATTTTGGTGGTATTGATCCTTCACTGTTTTTTGATGACGATGGAAAGTCGTATGTGGTGCATAATGATGCTCCGGATGAAGGGAAAGAGCTTTATGAAGGACATCGTGTGATTAAAATTTGGGAATATGATACCGATAATGATCAGGTAATTCCCGGAACAGATAAGATAATTGTTGACGGTGGTGTGGATATAACCCAACAGCCAATTTGGATTGAAGCTCCACACATATACAAGAAAAACAACAAATACTATTTGATGTGTGCAGAGGGTGGTACGGGCGACTGGCATAGCGAGGTTATTTTTGTCAGTGATAATCCAAGAGGTCCTTACAAGCCTGCACCAAACAATCCGATTCTATCACAACGATACCTTAACTCTGACAGAGGGAACAAAGTGGAATGGGCAGGTCATGCCGACTTGATTGAGACGCCGGACGGGGAATATTATGGATTCTTTCTGGCTGTACGCCCCAATGAAGAGAACAGAGTAAATACCGGCCGTGAAACATTTATGCTTCCTGTTGATTGGAGTGGGGAATTCCCTGTTTTCGAGAATGGTCTTATTCCGATATCTCCGAAACAGGAATTACCGGCGGGTACAGAATACAAAATCAATGAAGGTGGATTTTTCCCCAACGGCAATTTCACATTCTCTGATAACTTCTCTTCTCAAAAACTTAATTATAGATGGATAAGCGTCAGGGGTCCTCATGAAGACTTTACAACATCTACCAAGGAAGGACTGCTGATAAAGCCGTTTAACATTAATATCAAGGATGCGTTACCCACCTCAACTCTTTTTCACAGGCAGCAGCACATCTCATTTACTGCTACCACAACAATGAAATATATTCCGCAATCAGAAAAAGATCTGGCAGGAATAACCTGCTATCAAAGTGAAGGTTTTAATTATCTGTTTGGGGTTACAAAAAGCAACAACAGGTATTATCTATTATTACAAAGGACCGAAAATGGAGAATCGTCAGTAATTGAAAGTATTGAAATAAACCCGAAACATAAGCTGAAGTTGCAGGTAAAAGCTGACGGAGATAAATACTGGTTTAACTTCTCTGAAAACGATGATGAGTTTATAAACTTGGGCGGTGTAGTATCAGGCGACATATTATCTACCAATGTTGCAGGTGGTTTTACAGGAAGCCTTATCGGTCTTTATGCAACAACAAAAAATGATGCTTTGCCGGAGTAAAAAAATAATTGCTACAGCTATATCGGCACAGCAAAACACATCTTTATACAAAGCAGAGTACTAACTTTGAACCTAAACTTTATACAGATAGGTTGTCCAACAACTAACGTTTTGTTTAGCAACTTATGGCATAAAATTATTTTACGAATATGAGAGGTTGGTATTTTAGATTTTCTTAGCGACTAGAATGAATAAAAGGCAGCTCAGTTTCCCGGACTGCCTTTTTTTACTTGTAAAATCTATCTTATTGCGCTTGCAGTTCAATCACCCTGCTGTTCATTCTGGAAGCTGTAAAAGCTTCAATTCCTACTTTCATTAGATAGTCGCCGCTATATACTTTGCCGTCTTCAGCCAGATATGATTCTCTTTCGGGCATCAGGTTTATCTCTTTTACAAGGTAGTTCTTATTTGGATCTAATCCCTGAAGTTTTATCGGATATAATTTTTCCTTGTACAGGGGGAAAATGTCATAAGCAAATAGTGCTGCTCTGTTTAAGTCTTCTGCAACATGCATCACTGAGGTGTGATTGGTTTCGTAGGGAGATACCAAACGATAGAAGCTGCCGTCGAGTATTACCTTTTTGAGGCTGTTGAAGTTTTTTACAGCGGTTTTGCAAAATTCGCGTTCGTGGTCGGGAAGCTCTTTCAGGCTAATGTCAAACCCTAATTTGCACATCATGGCTACATCGGTACGAAACTTAATGCTTGCAGATCTGTTCCAGCTTGTTACGTGGGCTGCCATTGCTTTGATTGGGAAGAATTGTGAGAAGTTCCACTGAATAAAGAGACGGTCAATGGGGTCGGTGTTGTCGCTGCACCAAAATTCGCTGAAGTATTTTAGTCCTTCGTAGTCGCATCGTGCGCCACCGCCCGAACACATCATTATCTCTACGTGCGGGTATTTGTCTGTCACTCGTTGCAACACGTTATAAACTCCGCGTACGTGCTCTATGTAGAGGTGATTTTGTTTTTCTTTCAGATAGGGGGAGTATATATTTGTGATTGGGCTGTTGCAATCCCATTTCAGATAGGCTATTTCAGGATTTTCGCTTAGTATATTGTCCACAATTCCAAAAGAGAAATCTTGTACCTTTGGGTTGCTAAGGTCTAATACCAGTTGCTGGCGATAGTAGTAGGGTTCTCTGTTGGGGAGAGATATTGCCCAGTCGGGGTGCTTTTCAAACAGCTCACTTTTGGGACTTATCATTTCGGGTTCCACCCATAGTCCGAACTTAACACCGGCTTCATTTGCAGATTTTACCAGTCCGGGAATTCCGTTGGGGAGCTTCTCAAGGTTTGGCTGCCAGTCTCCCAGTCCTCTGTGGTCATCCCGGCGTGCGTGTTTGTTGCCAAACCAGCCGTCGTCGAGCAGAAACATATCTACGCCCAGATCTTTGGCTTCGTGCATCCATTCGCTTAGTATCTCTTCATTGAAGTTGAAACCGGTGGCTTCCCAGTTGTTGAGCAGTGTGAGACGGTCGCCTTGTCCATCTTTGAGCTGATACTTGAGTGCCCATGCGTGCAAATCGCGACTGGCTTTGCCAACTCCGCTGTTGCTCAGCGTGTAGATAAATTCGGGAGTGGTGAATACTTCATTTGGTTTTAATTCATAGGTGGATGCGTAAGGGTTGATTCCCGATATAACGCGCATATTATTTACATTATCGATTTCGAATGTGAAGCGGAAATTGCCTGTCCATGCAATTGTGCCTACCAGCACTTTGCCTTGGTTTTCATTTATTTCTTGTCCCAAACCCAACTGGAAGAATGGGTAGGCGTGCATGGCAGCGCGAGAGCCTAACTTGGTGTCGATTGTTTTCTTGCCAAACTTCAACTCCTGTGTGCTTAGATGTGCTTCTTTGGCCCAATCGCCGCTGTACTCGTTGAGGTAATAGTTTGGGCTTTCGAAATACAGCATGGATGAGGCGTATTGGCTGATATTTACGGGTTTCTTTTCGTTGTGCTTAATTTCTGTCCATGACTTAATGATGTTCTCTTTGGCGAAAGTCATATAATGAAGCGTCACTTCAAGTGGGTATTTATCGTCGGCCATACGAATAACTGTTTCCTGTACGTTGCTGTCAATCTTTTTTACTTCGTGTGACTGGTAGTAAAGATATGATGTGTTGTTGCCATCGTTGTGCTGGATGGCAAAAGCGGGTTCGAAATAATCTTCTCCACCGGATACAGGATATACCTCCCATCCGCGTGGGGTGACTGAACCGTCGGATGAGGGGCTGGTTATATAATGAGTGAGATGTTGAATATCTGACTCGTTTATTAGTTTCTCACCATAATAGGCTTGATATAGCCTGCCGTTAGGTGCCGTTTTTAGAATAAAGTCTGTTTCGCTTGTTGAAAGTCGAATGGTTGTTTGCTGTGCATTTACGTTGGTAAGTGATGATATCAACAACATGATTAAAATTGGGAAATGTTTCATAATTTTGATTTCTATGATATGTGATAACTGTTTGAATAGTGCAAAAATAATAAAAAAGAGTGAAGCGCTATAATTGCGACTCACTCTTCTCTGTGTTATAAGTTATATAATATATGTGTGCCCTGTTATTTTTGATACAGGAATCGTTTGATACTTCGTTTTGGTGTCTTTTCAAACTCTTCTTCCTGAAGCCTGAATGAAGAAATCTTGCTGTAAACCGGGAGTCGAAGGTTTATTTCGCTGACAACGTCTTTGAAGTGCTCTTCATATTTGGATTCTTTTATCCTTTGCTCTTTGAGTGATTCTGTGTCGGGGACGATTAGGGCAACTATTCTGCCGTTTTCCTCTATTGCCAGCGACTCAAGTACGCAGGGTGCGTTGTTAAGTTTGTCTTCAATCTCAACGGGGTAGATGTTTTGACCTGAGGGACCAAGAATCATATCTTTGTTGCGACCGCGGATAAATATGAAGTTGTCTTTGTCAAGCACTCCCAGGTCGCCCGTTTTGAGCCATCCATCTTCGGTGAATGCTTCTTTGGTTGCTTCTTCATTTTTGTAATAACCTAACATCAGGTTGTCGCCTTTGGTGAGAATCTCACCTACAATGTTTTCGGGGTCTTCTGAGTCGATTTTTACTCTCATGCGGTCAACAACTCTGCCACACGAGCGCTCTTTAAATTCTGTCCAGTAGGCATAAGAGATGAGTGGTCCGCACTCGGTCATGCCGTAACCAACGGTGTAGGGGAATTTTACTTTGCGAAGGAATTTCTCGACATCTTCATTGAGTGCTGCACCGCCAATTACTACTTCATCAACGGTGTTGCCAAACACTTCAATCATTGATTTTCTAACTTTATTATAAACTATGGAATTGAGCAGTGGAATTTTGATTAATGTCTTGGCGGCTCCTTCTTTCAGTTTTGGCATCACGTTGCGTGTCACAATCTTTTCGATGATGAGTGGAACGGCTAATATTAGTTTTGGGCGAATGCGTGCAAAGGCATCGAGAAGGATTCGGGGTGATGGGGTTTTGCCAAGAAAATGGATATGGCAGCCCATTGATATGGAGTTGAGAATTTCGAATGCAAGTCCGTAGGTGTGTGCCATGGGGAGCATGCATACAATATTGTCACCTGCGTGGATAAACTCCAAGTTGTCGTTGGCAAACTTGGTGTTTGACCACAAACTTCTGAATGGAATCATTACGCCCTTGGGGCTGCTTGTGGTGCCTGAGGTGTAGTTGATTACTGCCAGATCATTGGGCTTCTCGGTGATAAAGTTGATATCGTTTACGAAAAATCCTTTTTTGTATTTCTCTTCGAAGTAGTTGAATGAGTTTGTCTCAAACTTTTTCAACTCTTTGGAATTGACTTTGAGCAGAGAGAAGTTATCTAAAGAGAAAGTTGTTTCTACTTGTGGAATCTTATTCTCGTCTATATCTTTCCAGATTGCTTCATCTGTGAAAAACATTTTTGAGTCGGAATGATCAACTATGTATTCTACGCTTTCTTTGTCAAACTCGTGAAGTATGCTAACTACTACAGCACCGTAGGATAGGGTGGCGAAAAATGTAATTGCCCATCGGGCTGAGTTTCTGCCGCAAATGGCTATTTTATCGCCTCGGTTTAGATTGGCAGCTTTGAAAAAGTCATGTAGCTTGTCTATTTCCTGAGCAAAGTCTTTGTAAGATAATGGTTCTCCCTGGAAGTCGGTCATTGCCGGTCTGTCCCAGTTTAATCTTACACTTTGCTCTATTAAGCCTAGAAAGGAATTTTTTTCCATAATGTTTGGTGTTTTTTTATTGATAAACAGATTGTTATAGAAAATGTTTGTTTGGGGTGCAAAAATACAATTAAAAGTACATTGCTTCCAAATATTCATTTAATCTTGATTATTCTGCTTACATTAATGATGAATACAAAGTTATATAAAATACCATTCTGCATGAAGTGAATTACAATTTCTATTTACAGAAATGGTTAATAATGTGGAATGTGTGATATATATATATAAATTTAATATCTTCTTTGTGTAAATTCTTTTTGTTGGGGCAATAGGGAGTACTAACTTTATTTTTAAATAATATTGTATAGGGTGCTGTGAATCACAAAAATATTCATATCTTTGTAGCGCATTAGTTTTATATAATCGGTAATTGTTATATAGTTATTTATCTCTCCTCTAAAAAGAGCCGAACAATTTATTAACCTTATCACTTATAAATTATCTTCTGCGCAAATTAATTTATTCAATTTATTTTATTTATTTTTTACATGAACATTTTTGTTGCAGGTTTAAGCTATCAAATTAGCGAAGCCGATTTAAACGAGTTATTTGAGGAATACGGACAAGTTACCTCGGCTAAAATTATTACAGACAGAGAAACAGGCAGATCTAAAGGTTATGGATTTGTTGAAATGGCTGACGAAGACGGTCAGCGTGCTATTGAGGAGCTTGACGGTGCAGAATTTGACGGCCGTACTCTTTCAGTATCTGTAGCTCGTCCAAGAAGAGAAGATGGAGGTCGTCCACGCTACAACAACCGTGGTGGTGGATACGGAAACCGTGACAGATATTAATTTTCTTAATAATTAGACTTATAAAAAGCTGCGTCGACGAAAGTTGACGCAGCTTTTTTTGAACCTTATTTTTGGATTTTTGTTTTTAGTCTGAGCTATTATTTTTACTTTTGTATATGGCAACGATTTTATGTATTGAAACAGCAACTGAGGTTTGTTCTGTGGCTCTTGCGCAGGATGGAGTTGTATTGATGGAGAGAGTTAGTAGTGAGGATCAGTCTCACAGCACGCTGCTTGGTGTGTATGTTGAGGAGTTGATGGAGTATGTGAGGGCAAATAATGTTGCTCTTGATGCTGTGGCAGTAAGCAGCGGTCCGGGCTCTTATACAGGATTGAGGATTGGTGTGTCGGAGGCTAAGGGTTTAAGTTATGGTCTTAATATTCCGTTGATTGCAATTCCCACACATGAGATTATGGCGTGGCAGATGAAGGATGAGGCGGAAGAGGGGATGTTGCTTTGCCCGATGATTGATGCAAGAAGAATGGAGGTTTATACTACTTTCTTTGATTCTGAACTTAATATGGTGAGGGAGACTAAGGCTGATATTATTGATGAGGGGAGTTATCCTGATTTGCTTGAAGGACATGAGATTTTGTTTTTTGGCAATGGCGCGGCAAAGTGTAAAGAGATGATTACTCACAATAATGCACGCTTTATTGATAATATAAAACCTTTTGCAGCAGGAATGGTTGCAGCAGCCGAAATTGCGTTTGAAGAGAAGCGCTTTGAGGATGTTGCCTATTTTGAGCCTTTTTATCTGAAACAATTTGTTGCTACTATAGCAAAAAATAAAGTGATCAACATTTAAATTTAATGATTATGGATTCATTGTTAAAAGTAAAAGTAATGCCCAACGGACCTTTGAAGGTTGAAGGTACATTTGAAGTTGAACTGGCTGACGGAACGAAGGCGGTTAGAGAGAAGAGTACTTTTCTTTGTCGCTGCGGGCATTCAGGCAAGAAACCTTTTTGCGACGGTATGCATCGCAAAGTGGATTTTCAGGGATAAGCTTATAAGCTTATAGCTGAAAAAAGGACTGTCTTATTTTTAAAGGCAGTCCTTTTTTGATTTTAATTATTAGCTGTGGTTTGGCTAAAAATTAATTGTGGCTTTTATCATATAATTGCGTGTGGCTTGTGGATAATACCCAATCCAGTTATATGTTCCTTCTTTATTAAATATCTCAGTTGATGCCCATCCGTTTGCTATGTATTTGCTGTTGAATATATTATTTGCAAATAATTGTAATGATATTGTTCCTATCTCTGTTTTTGCAAAAGTGTATCCTGCCGACAGGTTGCCGGTAAAGTATGATGGAATAGATTTTTCGTCATTGCTTGTATTGTCCAAATATTGTTTGCCTACGTATTTTCCCAGCAGGTTGAAGCTTAGGTCTTTTGTCGGTTGGTAGCTAATGCTTGCCATACCCACCACATCGGGCGAATATGATATATTAGTTTTGCCAATGTGGTCTGACTCTTGTCTTAGCCATTTGTAATCATCTAAATTGTCAATCACATCATAATAGGCTGTGTAGTCTTTAATTTTGTTTTGACTGAGAGTGGCATTTGCATCCAGGTGCAGTTTGTTTTGAATAATGGGGAATGATGCTTCAATCTCTATCCCTGTGCGATAGCTGTGTTTCACATTTTCCATCATTTTGTAACCGTTCTCCTCGTTCAGCTTTCCGGTTTGCACCATCTGATTATTATAGTCCATGTAGTAAATGTTGACTCCTAAAGATAATCCATTGTATGATGTATATTTATATCCTGCTTCATAATCAATCATACTTTCTGGTTTGATAGAGTTGACAGTATTCTTTTTTATTGAATTTTTCAGGTCATCGCGTAGCGGTTCGCGACTGCTCATTGCAACAGATGCATACAGACTGTTGTTGTTATCTATATTATAAAAGATACCTGCCTTTGGGTTGAAGAAGTTGTATCTGAATTTGCTGGTTATATCCATCAAATCGTCATCAATGCCACTCATGTTGTAATATATGTGTCTGTATTGAACGTCGCCAAATAGTGATAGCTTGTCGTTCAGTTGATATTCCAGTTTGGTGAATATGCTAGCCTCGCCTTTTGTTCCATTGTTGCGATACCATTCATAGTTCTCCTTAATGTTTTCGCTATGCTTAATCCAGGGTAATCTTCCAAAGTGTTCGCCATCATACAGGCTATACATACCCCCGAAGGTTAGGTTTGTAGCATTTTTTTTATAATTGAATGATAGGTTTGCAACATAGAAGTTGTTGCTCATCATTTTGCGGCGAATGAAGTCTGTTCTAGAATACTCAACTTCATTAATTGTTTGTGGTTTAAGACCGAAACTGGAGAATTCATTCTTGGCTCTATAGTTTTCGTAGTATCCATATCCGTTGTTGTAGCTTAGACTACTGTTTAATAACCAGTTGTCGGATATTTCTCTTGTAAGCATAAGCTGCAGAATGTTTGACAGGTAGTTGTCTGTCTCATTGTCATAATAGTGAGTGTTGCCCGCATCGTCTTTGTATTTTCCTGCAGGATTATATTTTCTGCCATATTTTTCCATTTCATCAGGAGAAATACCCACCCAGGTGATACCCGTTACTTGCTCACCTCTGATATAGCTAAGCTTTAAGATTTGCTTATCGGTATTGTGAGACAGTGAAACGAGAAGATTGTCATGATTGATTTTTCCATTTCGGATATATCCGTCACCCAGGTTCTTTGAATATCTTGCATCTACTGAAAGTCCGTTGTCTAAGATTCCTGTTCCTGCTGCCAGTGATGATGAGAAGGTGTTGTAGCTGCCAATTGCCGTTGAGGCCTCTCCGTATGCTTCTGATCTTTGTCCCGCAGTTTTCATTGATATACTTGCCCCAAATGCTGCTGCTCCGTTTGTAGAGGTTCCTATTCCTCTTTGCACCTGGATGCTTTGTAGCGATGATGAAATGTCGGGAAGATTAACCCAAAACACTTCCTGACTTTCGGGATTGTTTAGCGGCATTCCGTTTAGCGTTACATTTATCCGCGTGGCATCTGTTCCGCGAATGCGAAGTGATGTGTTTCCAATTCCCAATCCATCTTCGGTGAATGATACTAATGATGGGATTGTTTGAAGAAGTACGGGGACGTTTCGTGCTCCGTTTTCTTTTTTGATTTGCGATTGCAGCACATTACTGTACGCAACGGGTGTGTTTTTGCCGGCTCTTACTGCCGACACTACGATTTCTTCCAGTCTGTAATTGCTTATGCTGTCTTCCTGGAATGCATCTTGTGCATGTGATAACCAACTCAGCATGATAAGTGCTGAAATAAATACTACCTTTTTCATTTACTTTAAAATGCTTTGTGCAATATCTATATTGTTTTGATATTGCGATGTTAAATAAAAAAGGGGTTTTAATTATATAGAGAAATACCATAAAAAAAGCGCGCCAAGGGGGGCGAGCTTTCCATTTTCCTACGCCGGCATTATCCGGATCAGGTAATTGGGTATGATCTCAGCCCGTAATTTTAGGGCACCCCTGAGAAAAGAGTAAACAACTATTGTGCCGTTTTGTTCACAGGATAAGTATATATTTTTTTTGAATAAGAGGTTGCGAAAATTTATTTCGTCTTTAACATACTTATTCATATTATTATTTGTAATTTCGCTAAAATAAAAGAAGTCAATACCTGTTATTTATTTTCAGACAATAGCATATGAGTGAAGAGGATAAAATAATTGCAGAAGAAAGAATGATTGAGGCGGAGTTTCAGGCTCTAATCAATGATTATTTAAATTCGAACCATAGACGTAAGGTTGAAAGAATAACCAAAGCTTTTAATATGGCTAAGGAAGCACACAAAGGTGCACGTCGTCGTTCGGGTGAGCCTTACATTATGCATCCGCTGGCTGTGGCCCGAATTGTGTCGAAAGAGATGGGGCTGGGCTCAACTTCTATTTCGGCAGCGTTGCTGCATGATGTGGTAGAGGATACCGATTACACAGTAGAGGATCTGGAGCAGGTATTTGGTGACAAAATTGCTCATATTGTTGACGGATTGACTAAAATATCGCACGGAATGTTTGGCGAAAACGTTTCTGCGCAAGCTGAGAACTTCCGAAAGTTGCTTCTTACCATGTCGGAAGATATCCGTGTGATTTTGATTAAAATTGCTGATCGATTGCACAATATGCGAACATTGGCGTCGATGTCTCCTGCAAAGCAATTTAAAATTAGTGGAGAAACATTATATATATATGCACCTCTTGCTCACCGTCTTGGCTTGTTTGCAATAAAAACTGAGCTTGAAGAACTTTGCTTTAAACATGAACATCCCGAAACATATCAAGATCTGGTGGAAAAGATAGAGCAAACTGCCCCGGAGCGGTCTAAGGTTTACAAAAACTTTGCCAAGCCGGTTGTGGTGAAACTTGACCAGATGGACATTGAGTATGAAATGAGGGCGCGAATCAAGTCGGTTTACTCTATCTGGAAAAAGATGGAGGCTAAGAATATTGAGTTTAGCGAAATATATGATTTGTTTGCTGTACGTATTATTTTTGAAGTGTTCCCCGGGATGGACGAGAAGAAGCAGTGCTGGGACATATATTCGGCTATAACAGACATTTATAAACTTCGCCCGGACAGAATAAGGGACTGGGTAAGTCATCCAAAAGCGAATGGTTATCAGGCATTGCATCTGACAGTGATGGGGCCAGACGGCAAATGGATTGAAATACAAATCAGAAGCCGAAGAATGGATGACATTGCTGAGAAAGGGTTTGCGGCTCATTGGAAATATAAAGAAACTAAGGTAGAAGAGGATAATGAATTAGAGAAATGGCTTAAAACAGTTCAAGAGGTTTTGGCTAATCCTAATCCCAATGCTATTGATTTTCTGGATACGGTTAAGATGAATCTTTTTGCTTCGGAGATATTTGTGTTTACTCCGAGGGGTGAGATTAAGACTTTGCCGATGGGGGCTACTGCTCTCGACTTTGCATATAATATTCATACCCGGGTTGGTGACACTTGTTTGGGTGCAAAGGTGAATCACAGACTGGTGCCGCTGAGTGAACCTTTGAAAAGTGGTGACCAGGTGGAGATTATAACTTCAAACTCTCAGGAGCCAAAAAGAGAATGGCTGAATTTTGTGACAACTGCCAAGGCGCGAACTAAGATTGAAGCTTCGCTTAGGAGGCAACGCCGCCAGATAATGGAAAAAGGCGAAAATATGCTTCTGGAATTTATGGGCGATACGGAGCTTGACAACTCGATATATAATAAGTTGCACAGCTTCTTTAACATTGAGAAAAGAGAGGACCTGTTTTTGGCATTGGGTGACGGTGAGGTGAAATTGCCGGATAGCATTGATGTTATTTTGAAACAAAAAGCTCCACAGCCAAAGCAGGAAAACCTCTTCATGCGTTATATGAAGCAGATGGGGGTGATTAAAAAGAGTCAGACTGATGAGAAAGTGTTAAAATCAGAAGAAGTTGAGGTCGGAGAGGATGATAATAATGGCAAAATAGATCCGAAAAAGGTTTACAAACTTGAGGAGGTTGACTTTCGCAAAAACTTTATTGTAGCCAAATGTTGTAACCCCTTGCCAGGCGATGAAGTATTTGGATATATAACAGACAATAATGAAGTGGAAGTACATAAGCAATCTTGCAGCCACGGCATTAAGCTGAAGTCCAATTACGGTGAGAAGATTATTGAAGTAGAGTGGGGCGACTATAAACAATATTCGTTTTTGTCAGCAATTGTGTTTTCGGGAATTGATAGAGTTGGAATTTTAAATGAAATTTTGTCAACCCTTCAGGAAAATATTGTTGTGAATATTCAAAGTGTGAATGTGTCATCAAAGGATGGTATATTTGATGGTATTCTTCATGTTCATGTTCACAGCGCTGAAGATGTCAGCCATCTGAGTGCTAGAATAGCAAAAGTGGACGGGGTTAAGTCCGTCCACCGTGCATTAGTTTAATTTCTTTTACTGCTTCGTCTGAAAATTTTACCTGTTAGCTTTTTTGCTGCAAAGGCATATACAGTAGGCTTGGTTAATCGCCAGGCAACTTTGCTTATGAGCGGAATGTTTGCCAGAGCTAAATTAACCCATTGCGTGTAACCTTTTTTCTTAGGCATGAATGGCAACGCAGTGTTTGATGAAAATGAGCCATGAGAAATATTTTCAATAGTCTCAACAAATTTCGTTCTTACACTAGATGAAAGTCCTTTGGTAACTAATGTGCCCCAGTTATCGGCTAAGTATTGCAGTTGATACGAGAGTCGTTGCTCTGCAATTGCTTTTTCTTCTCTGGCTTTCTTTTTTGCCAAGCGTAGTTCGTCAAGTGGGGTTATTGAATATTTTGCCATTGTAGTTTACTTTTTATAAGACAATTGATCATCGTCATTGCGCATCAAAAAACTAATTATTGAGTTGGTAAGTGATCTTTGTACAGGTTTTCTTATTAGATAAAGAATCAATAGGATAAGTCCTGCCACACCTGTTGAAATTGCAAATCCCAACCATAAAGCATCCAATACGTGTCCCAGATAAAATCCGAGAGTAATAAACAACAGTGCCAAAAAGAGTGTCACAACTCTGATTAGAACCATAGTTACCGAAGTAGTTGCTGATGCTTTGCTCAGCTTTTCAAATGTTTCTAGTTTTGCCAACTCTATGTTGCTTCTTACAAAAGAGGCAACATCGTCTCTCATGTCTTCAAATAATCTAGTTACCGTTTTGTCTTCCATTAATTTTCAGATTTAAATAACAGACTATTAGCTACCTTGAAGTTCTCTTTTTGCAATCTCGGCTATATCGTCTATGTCGTCTTTTAAATCGTCCATTTCGCTTTTACCCTGATAGATTGCTGCTTTTACATTAGCACGAACTTTGTCTGCAAATGCGTTTGCCTGATCCAGCCATTCTTCTTTTTGATCGCTTCCCATGATGTATCCTACTGCAGCTCCAAGAGCTATTCCAATACCTAGACCTAGTAATAATTTTGCTTCTGATTTCATAATTTTGTTGTTTTTATAGTGTTAATGATTAAAAATAAATCAACTCTGTTTGTTGAAAATTTACGATATATATTATAACGCCTCAAATTTCATATTGTTTAAATTATTCAACAATAGGCTCGCCAAGCAATGTGGCAGGCGTGAAGTCGTTGACTCTGACTTTAACGAACTGACCAATCTTGAAGTCCTTTTTGTCAAATATTATTACTTTGTTCTGTTCGTTTCGTCCAAATAGTTGCTCGCGCGATCTTTTGGAGAATCCTTCTACTAATACTTCAAATACCTTGCCAACATCTTTTGAGTTGCTTTCGCGTGACAGTTCTAATTGTAAATCTATTATTTCCTGAAGACGTATAGACTTAATTTCGTCAGGTACATTGTCTTCCTGTCTTTTAGATGCATATGTGCCGGGGCGTTCTGAATATTTAAACATAAAGGCTGAATCGAAACCTACTTCTCGCATCAAGGATAATGTTTCCTGATGGTCTTCTTCTGTCTCGCTGTGGAAGCCACACATTATGTCTGTAGATAGTCCACATCCGGGAATGATGCGTTTGATTGCTGCGATTCTGTCGAGATACCATTCGCGATCGTATCTTCTGTTCATCAGCTTGAGCATTCGCGAACTTCCGGATTGTACGGGGAGATGAATGAAATTGCACAGGTTGTCATATTTGGCAATTGTTTCCAGAGTTTCGTCTGTCATATCCCATGGGTGTGATGTTGTGAAACGAATTCTCATTCCGGGAGCTTCTTCAGCTACCATACCCAATAAGGCAGGGAACGTAATTATGGTTTCACCATCAATATATTTATATGAATTTACGTTTTGTCCCAAAAGTGTTGCTTCCCGATATCCTTTTTCTCGTAAATCTCTTATCTCATTTAATATACTTTCCGGCTCCCTGCTTCTCTCTCTCCCGCGAGTATATGGTACAATGCAATAGTGGCAAAACTTGTCACAGCCACGAGTGATGGATACAAAACCTGAAATGTTGACACCACTCATTTTTAATGGGATTACATCTTTGTAAGTTTCAGTTTTGGATAGTTCAACATTAATCGCTTTTTCACCTCTTTCGGCTGCACCCACAAGGTTTGGGAGATCGAGATATGCATCGGGACCAATAACAATGTCGGCATTGTGTTTGTCAATCAATTCTTCTTTAACACGTTCGGCCATGCAGCCCAAAACTCCTACTATGAGATCGCCTTTCTTTTTTCTCTTGAGTGCATTGAAGTATTCAAGCCTGTTGATAACACGTTGTTCAGCTTGTTCTCGTATGGAACAAGTATTTACAAATATGGCGTCTGCTTCTTTTTCATTATCAATTAGTGTGTAACCGTCCATCTCCATAATAGAGGCTACTACTTCAGAATCTGCAACATTCATCTGACACCCGTAGGTCTCAATAAATACTTTTTTATCTTTTTCTGTAATCATTCTTTTTTTGTTTTAGCTCTGATTGTTTTTTTACACAAGTTGTGCTGTTTGTCGTCAATATACAAAAATATTTTATGTCTTAAAATCTTACGTAATGTTTATTGCAAAAAGCTTGTGTATCTCAAATTGTTGTTCTATTTTTGTTCCGAACGAAAAAAATAAATTTTTTTCATAGTTAAGGTTTTGGTTAAATGATTGGGGGTGGCTGCGAAGTTACTCCCAATTTTTTGTATATCCCTTTACCAATTCATGAAAAATGCTTATTTTTGTCGAACTGCAAAAATAGTCAATTTATGGAATTTGGAGATATACTTTATTTAATACTCATAGTTGTTTTCATTGTTTTTGGCTTTTTTAAAGATTTAAACAAAAAGAAGAAGCAAATTGATGAAAGCACTCCGTCTCTTAATGAAGAACTAAAGGGTGTATTCAAAGAGATATTTAGTCAACCGGGCACTCCTCAGGTGCCACCTCCCGTATCCAAACCTGTTACTAAAAAGACAATTGTAAAGAAGTCGCCCGAATATGCATTTCAGTCATCAATGAGCTTCGTAACGGATTTTGAGGGTGAGTCATCATTGAGTCATTATAAGCTTCCGGAATATGAAATGGATAGTCCGATAGAAAAGGAGGTGTTTGCTAAAGTGCATCCTGCTATTGAAGATTTGACTGGTGAAAACAGTGAGGCTGAGTTCCAAAAAGTAATTCTTTACAGTGAAATTTTTAAACGAAAATACTAAATACAATATATATAAAATCAAATAAAAAGATTATTTATGAGCTTAAATTATGTAACTGCACAAGAAGCTGCAGCACTTATCAATCATGATGATAATGTTGGTTTTAGTGGCTTTACTCATGCAGGATGCCCAAAAGTTGTGCCTATTGAGCTTGCAAAGAGAGCAGAAGAGGAGCACGCTAAAGGGAACCCATTCAAAATAGGTATGTTTACAGGAGCTTCAACGGGTGAGTCTATTGATGGATACCTGGCACGTGCTAACGCTGTTAAGTTTCGCACGCCATATCAGACTAACAAGGATATGCGTAATGCTGTGAATGCTGTTAATCACGAGCCGGTCAAGTATTTTGATATGCACTTGTCACAAGTAGCACAGGAAATCAGATATGGTTTTTATGGTGGTGTGGATGTTGCTATTGTTGAGGCTTGTGAAGTAACAGAAAGTGGCGAAATTGTTCCAACCAGTGGGGTAGGTATTATGCCAACTATTTGCCGATTGGCAAAGAAAGTTATCGTTGAACTTAATGATAAAGTCCCTGCCAAAATGCGTGGGATTCACGATTTATATGAACTGCAAGATCCCCCAAAACGCCGCCACATAAATATTTTTGAGGTTCAGAACAGAATTGGTCTTGATTATGTTAAGGTTGATCCTTCAAAAATTTACGTTGTGAAAACAAGTAGGGATAATGAGGGTGGGGGCTTCGCTCCTGTTGACGAAATTACTGCACAAATTGGTCAAAATGTATCAAACTTTTTTGTCTCAGAGCTAAAAAATGGAAATGTTCCTCCAACTTTTTTACCCATTCAGTCTGGTGTTGGTAATATCGCTAACGCTGTTTTGGCCGCAATGGCAGAAAATGAAGATATTCCTCGTTTTGAGGTTTATACAGAAGTAATTCAGGATGCAGTGCTGGATATGATGCAAAAGGGCAAGATATCGTTTGCTAGTGGCAGTTCGCTCACATTGAGCAATGAAGCTATGGAACGTTTCTATCGCGACATGGATTTCTTTAAAAACAAGCTTGTCCTTCGTCCAACTGAAATATCAAATAACCCGGGACTTGTTCGTCGTTTGGGAGTTATTGGCATCAATACTGCTATTGAGGCAGATATATTTGGTAACATCAACTCAACTCATGTTATGGGTAATATGATGATGAATGGAATTGGCGGTTCAGGTGATTTTACTCGAAGCGCATATATTTCTGTTTTCCTTACTCCTTCGGTTGCAAAAGATGGTAAAATCAGCTGTATCGTTCCTAAGGTTACACACGAAGACCATAGTGAACACTCAGTGAAAGTGATTGCTTCGGAATATGGTGTTGCCGACTTACGTGGCAAAGGACCTTACGAACGTGCCGAAGAGATTATAGAGAAGTGTGCTCATCCTGATTATCGTCCGCTGTTACATGAATATCTGAGCCTGACCAAAAAGGGTCACACTCCTCAGAATTTGTATGGATGTTATAATTTCCACCATGCTTTCCTTGAAACAGGTGATATGAGAAATGCAGACTTTTCGAAGTTGAAGAAATAACGATTTAATAAAATCGATTATATAATTTAAATGGGTGTCTCGTTTGGGGCGCCCATTTTTTCTTTTGTACAATGTTTATATTATCTGCGCCAGAATTCGGGGAAGAATAATGAAAGGACTGTGAACACTTCAAGGCGACCTACAATCATCAAAAAGCTGAGGTAGTATTTGGAGAAAAGGTTTAGTGAAGCAAAATTTCCCGAAGGTCCATAACTACCCAGCCCAAAACCGTAGCTGCTCATGCTGGAGATAGCCACGCCTATTGATTCGTCGAATGTCATACCGTTTAAGCTAAGTATGATTGCGCTGACGCCTGATATAGTAAGGTATAAGAAAACGAAAGCCAGAACTTTTTCAATTACATTGTTTGAATAAACCTGCCCGTTGATTCTTACTGTATAAATGGCTTGTGGATGTACCTGACGGCGTAGTACAACACTGGTGTTTTTGACTAAAATCAGAAGTCTTGATATTTTCATGCCACCCGAAGTTGAGCCTTCGCTGCCACAAAATAGAATTAGTGCCAAAAACAAAAACCAGTAGAACTGCCCCCACTGTAAAAAATCTGTTGTGGCAAAGCCTGTTGATGAAACTGCCGACACAACTTGAAATAGAGCCGTCCTGATTGTTTTTTCGGTGCTTTCCATGGCATGGCCACCAATGTATAGAGCAGTAGTGACCAATATTGTGAATCCGATTATAAGGAATGAATACCATCTGAATTCCTCATCTTTAAATATCTGACCTGAAAAATGTCTGAACAGAAAGAAGAGTAGTATAAAACGTGTTCCTCCGGAAAACATCAAAAATATAATTACATATTCTATATAGGCTGAATTGAAATGAGAAATACTTGCCTGCTTTGTTGAGAAGCCTCCTGTTGATATGCTGGTGAAGGAGTGGCATGCAGCATCAAAAGCATCCATAGGACCTGCCCATAGTAAGAAGAAGCCTACTATAGTGAGTGCGATATAAGTCATGGAGGCTGTACGGGTGATGTCGTTTATTCTGAGTCGCAGCTGATCTTTAGAAATCCCGCTTGCTTCTGCACTATATAAATGGCTTGAACTACTACCGAAGAGGTGGAGAAAAGACATTACGAAAATAACAATTCCAATTCCTCCAATCCATTGTGTGAAACTTCGCCAAAATAAAAGAGACTTTGGAAATGCTTCTATATTAATCAGAGTGCTGCTTCCGGTTGTGGTGAAGCCACATATACTTTCAAAAAATGCATCAGAGAATGATGGAATGGCACCTCCAATTACATAAGGTAATGTGCCAAAAAGAGCCATTAAAACCCAGACGAGAGTAACGGTAAGATATACCTCTCTTTGTGATATCCTCTTTTCTTGTCTTTTGACTCTGCTTATCAGCAACATTATTCCACCGAAAGTAAAAGTTATTGCAGCTGATAAATAAAGACTTATAACTGATTGTTCATTGTGAATTTCTCCAATAAAACCTGACAAAAGCATGAAAAAAGACTCAATTAGAAGTATGACACCAATACTGCCTATTACAAATTGATAATTAAATTTTTTCATTTTGCTTTTTCTTTATTGGTAAAAGACACTAGCTTCTTTTAGTTAAAGAGGTTTTCAATAGTCTTCAGTGTTTTATTCATAAAAAACACCATGACCTGGTCGTTTGCTTCTATTTGCGTTTCTCCTTCGATTAGCATAGGTTTGCCATTGCGTGTAAGGGCACCAAATGTAATGTCGGTGGGAAGCTTTAAATCTTTGATCTGTTTCTTTGTGACTTTAGAGTTTGGTTTGGCAACCACTTCACCCACATTTGCTTCCGAAATTGCAAGACATTTTATGTTTGAAGCATCAGCTTTAAGCAATATCTCATAAATTTTGCTGGCAGCAAGAAGCTTTTTGTTGATAATGGTACCAATATCAAATTTTTCAGCCATGCTGATATAGTCTATGTTTTCAATCTCGGCAACTGTCTTTTTAATACCAAACTGCTTTGCCATAATACAGCTTAATATGTTGGTCTCAGAGTTGTCTGTCAGAGATATAAAAGCATCCATTTCTGTTATACCTTCGTTGAGCAATAACTCACTATCGCGCCCGTCAGCATGAAAAACTGTAACATTGGATGGTATTATTCCTGCTAGCTCTTCTGCTTTTTCACGGTCTCTTTCGATTACTTTAATGTTTACATTTGATGGGAGCTGTTGAATTGTTCTCATCGTAATTCTGCTTCCTCCCATAATCATTATGTTTTTTGATTCGAATGATTTTTTTCCCAGTAATGCAGGTAATTCATTAATATCCTCCTTAAGAACTGTAAAGTATAATATGTCATCTGATTTTATATAATCCTTACCATTTGGGATAAACGTGTCATGCCCTCTTTTGATGGCGGCTATATGGAACTTTTTAATGCTTTCTGCAAATTCCATCAATTGCTTATTTACTATGGGAGCATTGTCTCTTACTTTTGCTGCTGTAAGAATTACTGCCCCGTTTGAGAACTCCCACCACACTCTTGTCCAGGGCTCCTTTAATGCCGACACTATCTCACGAGCGGCCATCATCTCAGGATAAATCATGGAGTGTACCCCAAGTTTGTTAAACAGTTCTTTATTTTCCGGAAGTAAGTATTCGTAGTTGTCAATTCGTGCCAGAGTTTTTTCAACCCCCATATTGGCTGCAATCATGCAGGCAGTCATATTTCTTGATTCCTCGGGGGTAACGCCGATAAATAAATCTGTATCTTCCACGCCGGCTTCTCTCAGGTCTTTAAGCGAAGTACAGTTGCCTATAAAAGTCAAAATATCCGGATTGTCACGTAAAGTTAGCAGCTTCTCTTTGTCGTCATCAATCAATGTTATATAGTGATTCTCCTGTCCAAGAAGTTTTGCAAGATGTGTTCCAACTTCGCCTGCTCCGGCTATTAAAATTTTCATTGGGTTCTATTATCTTATTAGATAAGCATATTGTCTATCGACATATCCTTTTTAATACTGTTTTCAATTTTGTGCAACTCTATTGAGCTATTGCTGCTTACTGTTTTGTAAAGCTGCAACCTCTTTTATCTTTTCAAAGATACTCTCCTGATCAATCTTGCAGATTTGTTTCAGCTCACTTATTTGTCCATGTGTCACGAATTCATCATTAATTCCAATCCTGTGAACAAAGTTATTGTATCCCTTGTCTGATAACAATTCTAAAACTGCACTTCCCATTCCTCCACTTTTGACACTGTCTTCCACTGTGATTATATGTTTGAACTTTTTCGCAATTTCCTCAATCATTTCTTCGTCCAGCGGTTTCAAAAATATCAGATCATAATGAGCAACACTTATAGCTTCTGCTTCTGCTTGTAAAATAGCTCTGGCAGCGCAGTTTCCAATCGTTCCAATTGAAATTAAAGCAATATCGTTACCTTCTTTCAATATCCTTCCTTTGCCTATAGGAAGTATTTGGGGGTCGTTCTTCCATTTGCTTAGTTCCCCCTTTCCTCTTGGATATCTAATAACAAATGGGCCATCGTTGCCATATACTGCGGTATGCATCAGGTTGCGCAAATCGTGCTCATCAATAGGAGCCGAGATAATCAGATTGGGGATTGGTCTCAAATAAGCCATGTCAAAAACGCCATGGTGAGTTGGTCCATCTTCTCCAACCACACCGGCACGATCCAGACACATGATTACTTTTAGGTTTTGAATGGCCACATCGTGGATAACCTGATCATATGCCCGTTGCATAAATGAAGAGTAGATATTACAAAAAGGGATAAAGCCTTCTTTTGCCAATCCGGCAGAATAAGTTACAGCATGTGCCTCAGCAATACCCACATCAAATGTCCTTTCAGGAAATTCTTTCATCATTAAATTCATCGAGCTGCCTGTTGGCATTGCAGGTGTTATTCCAACTATCTTAGAGTTTTCCCGGGCTAAATCAACAAGGGTTAGGCCGAACACATCCTGATAGCGAAGTATGCCGTTGTCGTCATTGTTGTTTATTCTCTTACCCGATTTTTTGTCAAATACACCTGGCGCATGCCATACAGTGGCCGACTCCTCAGCAGGTTTATAGCCTTTGCCCTTTGTAGTCTTTATATGAAGGAGTTTGGGGCCCTTCATATCTTTTATATTGTTGAGTATTCTCATTAAACCGGGTAAATCATGACCATCAACAGGGCCAAAATATCTAATATTGAATCCCTCGAACATGTTCTGTTGTTGCGTGATGAGTGACTTCAGGCTGTTGTTGAATCTGAGAACAATGTTTTTTTTGTCTTCATTAATCAGTTTCTTTTTTCTTATAGACTGATAAACACTGTGTCGCATTTTGTTGTATTTATGTGAAGTTGTCATCTTAACCAGGTAGTCTTGTATTCCTCCAACGTTATTGTCTATTGACATATCGTTGTCATTTAGGATAATAAGCAGATTGTTTGGTTGTGACGATACATTATTAAGTCCCTCAAATGCGAGACCACCTGTCATCGAGCCGTCACCAATAATTGCAACTACATTTCGGTCTTCTTCTCCTTTAAGATTTGCTGAGACAGCCATTCCCAATGCTGCAGAAACTGATGTAGAGGCATGACCTGCCACAAAAGTATCGTATTCACTTTCTTCAGGATTAGTAAATCCTGACAAACCTCCAAGCTTTCTGTTAGTGTGAAAGTTTTCTCTTCTGCCGGTTAAAATCTTATGACCGTATGCCTGATGACCAACGTCCCAGACAAGTCTGTCGTATGGGGTGTTATATATATAATGTAACGCAACAGTCAGTTCAATTGTGCCTAAGCTTGACGCAAAGTGCCCCGGATTGTGAGACAATTGATCAATAATAAATTCACGCAATTCACTGCAAACATCAATAAGCTGCTCTGTATTTAGCTTTTTAAGATCTGCAGGACTGTTGATATTATTTAGATATTTCATTTTTATGTTCTCTCTGTTTTCTCCTTTTATTGATATAGTTAGAGTAATCAATAATCATCAATTTGCCATTTCAGAGAAGAACTTAATTCTGACTAAGCGAATCTCTGTTTCTTCGAACTCCGGCATTTCTTCCATCGCGGCTTCGAGGTTGTCTGTGTCAGTTTCTCTGAAGTAATCGTAAATTTGATCTATAACGTCCGGATCCAATACTTCTTCAAGGAAGTAGTTGATGTTTATTTTAGTACCTGAATATACAATTGCTTCTACTTCTGAAAGCATCTCATTAAAATCAATTCCTTTGGACTCAGCCAGATCATCCAACGCCACTTTGCGGTCGATGGCCTGAACTATAGATACTTTAAGTTTTGATTTATTGGCAACAGTTTTGACACGTAAATCTTCGGGACGAATAATTTCGTTTTCCTCTACGTGTCGCTTAATCAGCTCTATAAATTCTTTACCATAACGTTTGGCTTTTCCTGAACCCACGCCGGGTATGTTTTGCAACTCTTCCAAGGTAATTGGATAAGAAGTTGCCATAGCCTCAAGTGAAGCAGGCTGAAAAATAACGTATGGAGGAACATCTAGTTTTTTAGCTAGTTTCTTTCTCAAGTCTTTCATCATTGAGAATAAAACAGGGTCTGCGGCTCCTGAACTGCCTCCGCCGGCGATTCCTCCATCCTCTGATTCTAATTCAATATTTTCTATATCATCTTCATCTTCAGTTTTGATAACCTTGAAAGATACGGGCTTCTTGAGAAAGCTTTTTCCTTTCTTTGTTAGTTTCAAGATACCGTAATTTTCAATATCCTTTTCTAGATAACCGTCAAGCAAAGCCTGTCGAATAACGGTTTCCCAGGTTGTTGACTCTTCATCCGATCCTGAACCGAACTCCTCAAGTTCGTTATGTTCGAATGTCTCTATTTCGGATGTTTCATTTCCGAGTAAAAAATTGATTAAATAATCTGTTTTGTGCTTCTCCTTAAGCACTTTAATAGCTTCAATAACAGTAACAAGTAATTCTTTAGCTTCCACTTTAATTTTTGGATTTAAACAATTATCGCAATTTTCACAGTTTTGTTGTTCATACTCTTCACCGAAGTAATGCAATAGCATTTTTCTTCGGCAAATAGGTGTTTCTGCATAAGCTGCAGTTTCTAATAGCAGCTGTTTACCAATCTCCTGTTCAGAAACTGGTTTGCCTTGCATAAAACGCTCAAGCTTTTGCAGATCTTTGTTGCTGTAAAAGGCGATGCATTTACCCTCACCACCATCTCTTCCCGATCGTCCTGTTTCCTGATAATAACCTTCAAGACTTTTAGGAATATCATAATGGATTACATAGCGCACGTCGGGCTTATCTATCCCCATTCCAAAGGCAATAGTGGCAACAATAACATCTGCTTTTTCCATCAGGAATGCATCTTGATTGTCGTTTCTGGCCTGGGCATCCATGCCGGCATGATAGGGTAGTGCTTTTATATCGTTTGCTTGTAATATTTGGGCAAAATCATCTACTTTTTTTCGGCTCAGGCAATATACAATGCCTGACTTTGAGCCTTGCGATAAGATATACTTTATAATTTCTTTATCTATATTTTCATTCTTTTGTCTTACTTCGTAGTATAGATTGGGTCGGTTAAATGAAGATTTGAACACTGCTGCATCAAGCATGCCCAGTGTTTTTTGAATATCGTGTTGTACTTTTGGTGTGGCAGTTGCTGTAAGAGCGATAACAGGTCTTGCACCAATTTCATTAATTATTGGTTTAATTCTTCTGTACTCAGGGCGGAAATCATGGCCCCACTCCGAGATACAGTGTGCTTCATCGACACCGTAAAATGAAATCGGAATGCTTCTTAAAAAATCCACATTTTCTACCTTAGTCAGAGATTCGGGTGCCACATAAAGTAATTTGGTTTTCCCTGATATAACATCTTTCTTTACTGCTTCAATTTCTTGTTTGTTCAAAGAAGAATTAAGAAAATGTGCAATAGAGTCATCTTCGCTATAGTTGCGCATTGCGTCAACCTGGTTTTTCATTAAAGCTATCAGAGGTGAAATAATAATCGCTGTACCATGCGACAATAGTGCCGGCAGTTGATAGCAAAGCGATTTGCCACCACCTGTTGGCATCAGTACAAATGTGTCTTTGCCGGCTAAAATACTTTTGATAATAGCTTCCTGATTACCCTTGAAAGTATCAAAACCGAAATACTTTTTTAATCCTTCGTACAGATTTATTTGCATTTCCATTAGGGGTTTGTTTTGCTCAGATGTTTGAAATATTTGTGTTCATTTGTTATACATACAAATGTAATAAACAATTTTCTATTTCAAAACAATTCTTACTTATTAATTAACAGCCCTAAATTATATTATAAACATTGATAAAACAAATTCTCAATGTTAAAAGTTAAAGCTCATAATACGGCTGTTATTGTAGCTTTCTGGTCGTTTCGCACAATGCAACAGCCCCTTTTGTTTCAGAAAGAAACAAAAGGGGCTGTGTATTTATTAAGCAATACTCTATTAGCTTAAGCTATTCTTAAGTGATGTGTATTGGTCTTCTCAAAGTTGTTTTCGGCATACTCGCGTGTAACGTGCAATTGTTTTTTATCCTCAGAGGGAATATTAAACATTGCATCAATCATAATTGCTTCAACAATAGATCTTAATCCACGAGCTCCAAGCTTAAACTCTATAGCCTTGTCAACTATATATTCATATACCTCTTTGTCGAAAGTAATCTCTACACCATCAATTGCAAACAACTTTTCATATTGTTTGATTATTGAGTTTTTGGGTTCTGTCAATATTCTAAGAAGTGCGTTGCGATCTAGCGGCTCAAGGTATGTTAGAATTGGCAGACGACCAATAATTTCGGGAATTAAACCAAATGACTTCAAGTCAGTAGGAGTGATATATTGCAGCAGATTCTTTCTGTCAACGTTTGCATTCTTTGAGTTTGCTGAATACCCCACTACTCGCGTGTTAAGACGTTGTGCAATTCTCTTTTCAATTCCGTCGAATGCACCACCACATACAAATAGTATATTCTTGGTGTTTATAGGGATCATCCTTTGTTCGGGATGCTTTCTTCCACCTTGTGGCGGAACATTGATTATAGAGCCTTCAAGAAGTTTGAGCAATCCTTGCTGAACCCCTTCTCCACTAACGTCTCTTGTTATAGATGGATTATCGCTCTTTCGTGCAATTTTATCAATTTCATCAATAAACACAATCCCACGTTCAGCGGCTTCCACATCATAATCTGCAACTTGCAGCAATCGGGTTAGGATACTCTCAATGTCTTCACCCACATATCCTGCCTCTGTCAGTACAGTAGCATCAACAATAGTAAATGGTACATGCAGCAGTTTTGCGATAGTGCGTGCAAGCAAAGTTTTGCCCGTTCCTGTTGCTCCAACCATAATAATGTTGGACTTTTCAATCTCAACATCATCTTTCATCACTTTTTGTAAGATACGTTTGTAGTGGTTATAAACTGAAACAGACAGATATCTTTTCGCACTGTCTTGTCCAATAACATATTGGTCAAGAAAATCTTTAATTTCTATAGGTTTTGGCAGTGTGTCAAGTGTTATGTCCAGACTTGACTTGTTTTTGCTTTTCAGGTTCTCACTTATTATTTCATGAGCCTGCTCAGCACAACTGTCACAAATATGTCCTTCAATACCTCCTATAAGAAGATTGACATCCTTTTCGCCTCTCCCACAAAAACTGCACCTATTACCGTTATCTGTCTTTTTTCCCATTATTTTATTTTTTCACCAACACATCATCAATCATCCCATACGCCTTAGCTTCTGATGAACTCATCCAGAAATCTCTGTCTGAATCACGAGCTACCTCTTCCAAAGGCTTGCCTGTATGATTAGAAATGATAGTGTTTAATTCTTGTTTTACTTTTGCAATCTCACGTGCGGTAATTTCGATATCGGATGCCTGTCCCTGAACACCACCTAGTGGTTGGTGAATCATAACACGCGAGTGTGTAAGAGCAAATCTTTTCTTTGGTGTTCCCGAAACAAGTAATACTGCTGCCATAGAGGCTGCCATACCGGTACATATTGTTGAAACGTCGCTTGAAATAAACTGCATCGTGTCATATATGCCATATCCGGCATATACAGAACCTCCGGGAGAGTTTATATATATAGATATATCCTTGCCCTGATCTGCAGAGTCAAGATAAAGTAATTGTGCCTGAATAACGTTGGCTGTGTAATCATCTATCTGAGTTCCCAAAAAGATGATACGGTCCATCATTAATCGCGAGAATACGTCCATTTGAGCTACGTTGAGCTGACGTTCTTCAATGATGGTAGGTGAAATATAACTTGCACTTACCATATTAGCATACCCGTCTAATTTTGTGCTGCTAACGCCAAGATGTTTGACGGCATAATTTCTAAAATCGTTATGCATAATGATATAATATTTTGTAATCGACTGCTGGGTTTTAAAATCCCGTCGATTGGTTTTTATTCTTCTGAAGCTTGAGCATCTGCGTTGTCTGCAACAACTTCGTCTGCTACTTCTTCCACTTCTTCTTCTTCACTGTCTTCACTCAAAAGTTTTTCAAAGTCTTTTGATAGAATATCCTGCTCTTCAATCTTCGCATTCTCTTTAATCCACTCTCTAACTTTGTTTTCAACCACCTGGTCATACATGTTTCTTCTTGTATTTTCATCACCAAGCAGGCTGCCCACATAGTTGTTCAGCATTTCGTCTGTAAGATTGCTCATGCCATATTGTGCAAACTGAGCTTTGGCAACTTCACCGGCAAATTGCTCAAGATCTTCGTTCTCAATTTTAATTTCCTGTTCCTTTACTATTTTCTCCTTAGCAAGGTGGAATTTCAAGTCTTCTGAGATTTTTGGATAGTCTTTCTCAATTTGTTCTTCAGTGTTGCTTTCGTTGGCAACCACCAACCAGCGTTTGAGGAATGCATCAGGGAAAGAAACATCTTTCATTTTCTCTAACACAGACTCACGAACTGCTTTCATAAACAGATTGTCAGATGCAGGTTTGATTTGGCTCAACACAGTTTCTGAAACTTTCGTTTTGAATTCTTCCTCAGTCGTTACATTTCCTTCGCCAAACACTTTGTCGAACAACTCCTGATTTAGTTCAGCTTCGTTGTAGCGAGTTACCTCGTTTATTTCAAATGTGAAATCAGAGTTGATGTCTTCAACATCTTCTTTTGTTTTGTGAAGCAAAGAAGCAATTTCAGCACCATGATTGTCATATGCTGTTTTTGGGTTGAAAACAATCTTGTCACCTGGTTTTGAACCGATAAACTTGTTTCTGGTCTCTTCATCTTTAATATATGAAGGCATAATGATACCGTTTTCGATTACGATTCCATCTTCTTTAGGTTCGCCGTTCTCAAGCTCAGTGATTACTCCCTTAATTAAGTCAGACTCTTCTGCATCACTTTCAATAGTGCTGTAGCTTCCAAAGTTTTGTTTGTAAACATCAATTTGCTTTTCCAAAAGGTCATCCTCAAGTTTTACATTGTGATAGGTAAGAACATCCTCTTCACTGAAAGTAACATCAAATTCGGGAGCTATTGCAATGTCAAATTTGAATTCAAAATTCTCATCTTTGTCAAAGTCGATAGTCTTTTGCTCTGTTTCATTTGGTAATGGCTCGCCAAGAATATCCAAATCATTTTCTCTTATATAGTTAAACAACTCATGGCTCACCAATTTGTTGATTTCTTCTACTAATACAGAGTTTCCATACATTTTTTGAATAACCCCTTTAGGCACCTTTCCCTGTCTGAAACCGGGAATTTGAGCCTGCCTGCGATATTGGTTCAGGGCTTTGTCTACATTTTCTTGATAATCAGTTTTTTCAATTTCAATGGCAATCATGCCATTAACGTTGTCTGTTTTGTTGAGTGTTACCTTCATTCTATAAAATATGTTTTGACTTTATTGTCTGTTATTCTTTGAAAATCAATGGCTTTAAAACCAAGATATACTTTTTGAAAATAGCATGCAAAATTACTATATATATTGTAAACCACAAAAAATATTCAATTTATAATTGTTTAAACAATACTAAATAAGCAAATTGCATAATTCAAAATTATTATCTTTGTCGCTAATATTTTTTCACACTATCCATATATGTTACGTAACACATCAGACAAAAGCAGAATATTTTACCTTGCACTATACTCACTAATTGCTGCATTTTTAGCAGGTGCGATACTTGCTTTGCTCGGTTTAGCCTACGGCGCCGACAGCATGAATCTGGGATATCTTAGAATTTCTATCTTTCTGCAAGACATTCTTGTTATTTTTCTGCCTGCATATCTTGTGTTTTATTATAGTTTCGAGCAGTCGTGGAAGTCGTTGGGTTTCGTCAAAAGTAACAATTTACCTAAGCTTCTTCTTTATGCGCTTCTAATTTTCATAGTCTCTATGCCCTCAATCTCTGTGTTGGCACGATGGAATGAACTAATCTCTTTCCCACCTTCACTTAGCAAATTAGAAGTAATGTTTCGGGATATGGAAGATTCCGCATTGGCAGTAACTGACCGGTTTCTTGCCGGCAAGTCATGGTGGGAATTGCTTCTCAACCTGGGACTAATCGCCGTATTGGCAGGCTTCGTAGAGGAGGTATTCTTTAGAGGTGCATTGCAAAAACTTATTCAAAGGTGGTTCATTAACGGTCATGTTGCAGTGTGGTCGGCAGCCTTTATTTTTAGTCTAATCCATCTTCAGTTCTATGGCTTTTTCCCTCGTTTATTGATGGGAGCAATACTCGGGTACTTATATCTCTATAGCGGAAATATATGGGTGCCAATATTTGCTCACTTTGCCAACAATGCGTCAGTGGTTTTAAACAACTACTTCCTTAGCGATACAGAGATATATGACAAGATGGAAAATCTAGAGCTCAACTGGGCTGCATGGTTTGTGATGCTGCTTAGTTTATATTTTACAGCTGTTTTGCTAAGAAAAATGAAGCAACAGTCAATATCGGAACCCAAACATGTGATAGTAGAAAAGCAATCATACATTAAAACAGATATTAAATAATAATTAAACAGAACAATGATACAAATACAAGACACGATTATATCGGATGAGATTTTTGGCGAACACTTTATTTGCGACTTAGGAAAATGCCAGGGCATTTGTTGCGTGGAGGGCGATGCAGGTGCACCGCTGGAAGATGAAGAAGTTGAACAGATAGAGTCTATATTGCCCGAAATATGGGACGATTTGCTTCCTACATCGAAGGCAGTAATAGAGAAACAGGGGATTGCCTACAAGGATTACGACGGTGAAATGGTTACATCCATTGTAAATGGTCGCGAATGCGTGTTTGCAAATCAGGATGAAAAAGGAATATGGAAGTGTGCAATAGAAACAGCCAACCGCGAAGGCAGAATTGATGTGCAAAAACCAATATCATGTCACCTGTATCCTATTCGTTTGCAAAAATATAAAGACTTCACGGCAGTCAACTATCATCGCTGGTCTATATGTCGTCCTGCAATAAAGTTGGGAAAGAAAGAGGGAGTAAGGATATATCAATTCCTGTCTGAACCTCTTATTCGCAAATTTGGACAAGAGTGGTATGACGAGCTTTGTGAAGCTGCCAAGTTGCTCGAAAAGTAAACTTTAATTAGTTTACACTGTTAATCAATACACAACTAAAACATATTATTAAATGAAAATCGCATTAATTATAGTAGGTGCAGTAGTCCTGTTGTTTGTAGGACTTATTTATTACTCTCGCAGGAAATTCAAGAACATGCCTAACGTTGCGCCGCACAAAGATATATTGATTCTTAATGACAAGAACTTCAATCAACGTCTGAAAGGCAAACTTGTGCTAGTGGATTTTTGGGCTGAATGGTGCGGACCATGCAAAGTGATGTCGCCTATCCTGAATGAAGTTGCTGCCGAAAGCAACAACGAGTTTTTAGTGGCAAAAGTTGATGTGGATAAAAATCAACCCCTGGCACAAAAGTACAACGTGCGTAGCATACCCACTCTTGTGGCATATAGAAACGGTAAAGAAGTTGCCCGCTATGTAGGTATCAAAACAAAAAGCTTCCTGCTAAAAGAAATGAAGAACTTGTAATTGGCAGAGAAGAATATCATAACAGGTAAAGACCTGATTGATTTGGGCTTTAAGCCCGTAAGGTGGTTTAAACAAGCCATTCAGTACGCTAATGAAAACAATCTTTCGGGCGAGTCCCTTATTGCATATCTCCGTCAGGTTGAACCTAAAACAATACCACTATTAGAAAAACCTATACCCTTTCACCGAAATATTCTGGCTGAGACAGGAGTTGAAGAAGCCAATCTGCAAAGCGTAGTGAAAACCATGCAAGTGCTGATGCGAACACCCACCGTGGTAACCGGGGCAGTCATGCCCGATGCCTGTCCCACAGGAGAGGCTGGCCATATCCCCGTTGGAGGTATTGTCGTTACCCGCAATGCCATACATCCTGCCATGCACAGTGCCGATATTTGTTGTTCGATGATGGCAACCAATCTTGGTACAACTAACCCTAAACTGGTGCTTGATTTGGCACACAGTGTTACTCATTTTGGTGCAGGTGGCAGAGATGAATATTCGTCGCTACCCGAGGGTTTTGAAGAAGAACTATTGGCTAATCCTTTCCTAAACTCTGAAGCAGCACGCAATTATGCCAAATATCACCTGGGAACGCAAGGTGATGGGAATCACTTTCTATTCGTTGGTCAATCTGCCAGTCGCGGTCTGGGAGCTGAGTTGTACAAACAAGGCATGCGAGTTGCCGAACGATTCAGGCAGCAATTATCTCCACAAACTCTAAAGCAAAATGCATGGATACCGTTCAACTCCAATGAAGGGCAATCATATTGGGAAGCCCTTCAAATTGTTAGAAAGTGGACGAAGCTAAATCATGAAATAATACACGATGCAACTCTGCAAAAACTCAATATTCAACCAATTCATCGTTTCTGGAACGAGCATAATTTCGTTTTCAAAGATGAAGATCTTTTCTATCATGCCAAAGGTGCCACGCCTCTCGCTGATAAATTCATTCCCGATTCGACAGATGGGTTGCGTCTGATTCCCCTAAATATGACCCAGCATATACTTATAATAAGAGGCGAGGCAACCGAAACCAATCTCGGGTTTGCACCCCATGGAGCCGGGCGCAACATAAGTCGACGTCAGCACAAAAGGCTTCAAAGTCATAAAACCGACATTCAGCTGTTTCAGGAAGAAACCAAAGGGTTTGATATCCGTTTTTATTCAGGTAATATAGATGTGTCAGAACTGCCAAGCGCATATAAAGATGCTACAAGCATCAAAGAGCAGATGCAAACTTTTGGCCTGGGCGAAATAGTTGATGAGATTATTCCCTATGGATGTATTATGGCAGGGAGACCCAACATTGATTATGCGAGAAACAGGAGAAAGTGATAACACTAATTATGGTTTCGCTGGTTGTTAATTCCTTTCTCTTCTGTGAACATAATTCCCTTCGTAATGTTGAAATATTATATTGAGACATAGCAGCTTGAATTATTATTCGAATTAATAAATAATGTCTCTTAGTTTAACATTTTAAAAATAGGCAACAATGAAAACAACAAAGTTCTTCATGGTGGTCCTGCTGTTCTTTGGACTAACCGGCACTGCAAATGCGCAGTTTTTAAATCAGCTCAAAAAGCGTATTATTGACAAAACAACTGATGCAGTTGTGGAAACTGCTGCAGACAAAGTAGCCCGTAAGGCGGCTGATAAGACTGCCGATATTGTTGACGATATTCTTGATGCCAACATGGAAGGTATTGTTGGCCCGATAGGAAAAATGAAAGACGTTGGATCTTTGCCATCTTCTTATAATTTCGATTATAAATATAGCCTGAATGCAACAATGGACAAGCATGAGGCGGTGTTGGATTACTATCTTAGCAAATCGGAACCTTACTTTGGTATGTCTATGAATGTGCCTGAGGGAGGAGATGTGTTTATGATATTCGACGAGAGCAACAGTGCCATGGTGACCATTATGGCCGGAAATGCCTTCGCAACAGAACTGAAGTTTGATGCCGATGACATAGACAATTCAGACTTTGACGAAAAGTACACGGTCACCAGCTTGCCCGGCAAAAAGTTTTTGGGATTCGACTGTGAAGGACGACTAATAGAAAGCTCTGAGAATGCAATTACTCTTTATTTTGCACCCAATATCGGATCCGGTTTCTGGAATATTTTCAAAAACAATCAACAAAAGATGCCGCCTGAAATGAAAAAGTTGGGTGCTCAGTATGAGAATGGACTAATGATGTATATGCAGGTGAATGACAAAACGGGCAAGAGCCAAAATGCAACTATTGAATGTATTGCATTCGACCAATCGAAAAAGAGTGTTTCGGTAAGGTAGCCTATAGAATCAAGAGGGTAGGAGGTTATTTTATAACCTCCGCAAAGTCCTCTATATGCTCATCCACGTAGTGAGCGATAATGGCAGTTTCTTCTTCCTCAATTCCCATAAACTTCTCTTCCAGTTCATCAAACTGCTCAAACTGCTCGTACATAGCCATAAATTCCTCTTCGGTAGTTTCCCGCTCAAGCTCCTCGCGATGTTTATCAAAGATTTCTTTTGCCTTATAGATAAGTTTAGAAATTCCTTTTGCACCCATCATTCTCAGTGCCTTGGCAGTTGGGTTGTCAAATATATACCCTCCATATCCATTCTGGATTAGTTGAATAAAGCCCCCTACATTCAGTTCGTCAGTGAAATATCTGTAGGCAAGCAGCGTATGTTGATAGCCATTTAGCCTGTTCATGCTCTCTTCATTCATTTCATCACCCAATGCCTCAATGTAAGCATCTGTGAATACTTTTAGAAACTCATCCATGCCTTTTTCAACGGCATCTATAATAGTTTGCTCGGATATTTTAATCATTGCGATTTGTTGTTATTTTGATTTGCATGCAAAGATAATTACTTTTCCCATAGCTAAGGCTTTCAGCTAATTATTCCCGTAAGAAATTTAAATTGTTTCTTCATTCCAAAAAAATAAACTATTTTTGCATCTTTATATTTTGAAGCATTTTAATATTAAAAACAACAATATCCTATCAAAATGATACTTATTAAACCGTTTAAGGGAGTGCGCCCTCCCAAGCAATATGTGCAGGAAGTGACATCTCGTCCCTACGATGTGTTGAACTCAGACGAAGCCCGTGAAGAGGCTAAAGGCAACGAAAAATCTCTTTATAGAATTATAAAGCCCGAAATTGATTTCCCGGTTGGAAAAGATGAGCACGATGCTGATGTATATCTCAAGGCGGCCGAAAACTTTCGGATGTTTCAGGATAAAGGCTGGTTGGTGCAGGACGAGCAGGAAATGTATTACGTATATGCACAGACCATGAACGGCAAAACTCAGTATGGCCTGGTGGTTGGAGCCTATGTGGAGGATTATATGAGTGGCAAAATAAAGAAGCACGAACTCACCCTTCGTGTAAAAGAAGAAGACCGCATGAAGCACGTAAGGGTTAATGACGCCAATATAGAGCCGGTTTTCTTTGCATATCCTCACAATGATGAGTTAGACCAAATTGTGTCGCGCACAGTTGAAGGCACTGCCGAATATGATTTTGTGTCGGTTGATGGAGTGGGGCATCACTTCTGGCTTATATCCGACGATAAAGATATTAGTCGTATCACAGAAATTTTTGCAGGATTCCAGTCGCTTTACATTGCCGACGGACATCACCGGTCAGCAGCAGCAGCTTTGGTGGGTGCCGAGAAAGCCAAGAATAACCCCAATCACACCGGCAAAGAAGAGTACAACTACTTTATGGCGGTATGCTTCCCCGACAATCAACTCACCATTATCGATTACAATCGCCTGGTGAAAGATCTTAACGGTCTCTCGGAAGAAGAGTTTATCGAAAAAGTGAAAAAGAACTTCGAAGTGGAAGAAAAAGGTACAGATATATACAAACCAGACCGTCTTCACAACTTCTCGATGTATCTCTCAGGCAAATGGTATTCGCTTACAGCCAAAGAAGGTACTTATGATGACAACGACCCAATAGGAGTCTTGGACGTAACGGTACTGTCTAACCTGCTTCTTGATGAGGTGCTGGGAATCAAAGACCTGCGCACCGACACCCGCATCGACTTTGTGGGCGGCATACGCGGACTTGGAGAGTTGGAGCGCCGTGTTGACAGTGGCGAAATGGCAGTTGCCTTTGCCCTCTATCCCGTTTCGATGCAACAACTGATGGACATAGCCGACACCGGCAACATCATGCCTCCCAAAACCACATGGTTTGAACCCAAGTTGCGTTCGGGGCTGGTGATTCACAAGTTACAATAAAAAAACAGCTGTTGCCAGTCGGTTGTTGGCATATGTCTAACAATCGGCTACAAACAGCTGTTTCTGTTTTTTTTATATCTTATTTATAGACTAGAAGGGCAAATCAGTTGTATCGTCCATCTCACCAAACGGATTAGCCGGCGGTGCAATTTCGGGTGCATCGGGCACTCCGTCATATGATGGCGGCTGAGGAGCTGCACTTCCCTGTGCTGCCATCTTCCACGCCTTCACGTCGGTGTACCATCTTCCGTTAAACTCTCTGCTCTCCACATCAAAATCAATCACAT
>CAYFUQ010000011.1:0-2054 GCA_964346415.1 uncultured Proteiniphilum sp. | reverse complement strand
TCGGTGTACCATCTTCCGTTAAACTCTCTGCTCTCCACATCAAAATCAATCACATAATCCTGATTAACATTGAGCTGCACATTGCTGAACTTGTCGCCCCACAGAGATATACATATCTTTTTAGGATACTGTCCCGGTGTCTCCACAATAATATCTTGTTTTTTCCACTCTCCGTTTCGTCCTGTTCCCGACTGCAACGGCAAAATTTCAATAAGCTTAGCTGTTATTTGCATAATATTCTGTTTTCTTTTTTTCGAAGTGCGAATATAGGATGAAAAAGGGAGATGGGCAAATAAAAAATTCCCATTTTTGTAACCGATTGCTCCTATGTGTGGTCTTATGTATGAAAACAAATTTATTTCACACATTTAAAAACTAAAGATATGGAATTTACGGAATTTCTAATTGCTGCTATAGCTATTCTATCTATTTTTGCTTTACCCATTGCGGCAGGGCTTGTACTTGGAATTATATTAATGAAAAACAAGCACAAGGAGAAAATGGGTCTTATCTCTCAAGGCATTATTCCGCCCACTACGGCTCGCAAAAAAGCAAATCCCAACCGAATGGTTTCACTTCGAAACGGCATTGTGCTGATAGGAGTCGGGATAGGACTTGTTGTGGGATTTGTTTTGGCTCAATATGTGTTGAGTGACGGCGACGAATTGAGATTTTGGGTAGTTGCGGCAAGTGTAGTATTGTTCCTGGGATTAAGCTACGTGGTTTATTTCCTTCTGACGCGCAATATGCCCGAAGAACCCGAGAGAGATATTGTAGAATAGAATTAGCACACACAGACACAGATGGACGAAAACCAACGCGTGCAACAGGTGCTTTCGGGCAACAGCTCTGCATTTGGCTATTTTGTCGAAACGTATCAAAACATGGCAATCACCATTGCCTACAGGATATGCGACAATATGCAGGATGCAGAGGATGTTGTGCAGGAAAGTTTCGTGAAGGCATATCGCAATCTGCACTCGTTCAGGCACCAAAGCAAGTTCTCGTCGTGGCTATATCGCATTGTTTACAACACTGCCGTCACTCACACCAAGGGTCGTATATGGATGAGTGATAACGATATTGAAGGCATTGATGCCATTGATGCTATGCACTGCTCCGACGACGACACCGAGAGCCACCTTGCTGCATCTGAGCGCAGCGAAATGATTGAGCAGACGCTGAGCAGTATGCCAAAGGGCGATGCCCTGTTGCTCACGCTCTATTATCTGGAAGATAATGCAGTGAAGGATGTGGCACAAATCATGGGACTGAACGAATCGAACGTAAAGATAAGGCTCTTCAGAGCGAGACAATTATTTAAGAAAATATGGTCGGTACACTTCCCGGCCGAAGTTGTGTAAACAGTATTTAATCGCTGTTTAAATATCATTTAAATGACAAAACTTAAACAAATGGATAATAAGATTAATAACAATATGAGTAGTAAGGATGACGATGCAATGATTCGCCACCTGATGCAGGCATCCAAAAAGGAAGCACCCGAAAATCTCAAATATCGCATCATGAATCAGATTGAGACCGAAGCTGCACTGACCCGCAGGCAGCAGCCAGCCGCAAATCCCGCCACCAATCCGCTCAGGAGCTTCTGGGCTGTGTTTGGCATAATGTATATTGTCATCATATTGCTCTCCGTCCACGCCTACTTCACCAAAGGAGCCGATTATTTGCTTTCTGCACCGTTTATCGGCACCATTGCCCTAATCTCGGGTGTGTTCTCACTATTTTGGCTTACCACTAAGGTGGATGAGTGGTATAGGGACAGGAAGACAGGTTGAGTTTGAGTGTATTTATAAATCACCGAACATATAAGTCCATCGCCTCACCTGCGATTTCTAAATCACTGAACTTGTAAATTATCGGCTCACCTGCAATTTATCAATCACTAAGCATATAAGTTCATCGCTCCACCTGCAATATATCAATCACTGAGCATATAAATTATTGCCCGATCTGCGATTTCTAAATCACTGAACTTATTAGTTCATCGCCCTACCTGCGATTTCTAAATCACCGAGTTTATAAGTTCAGTG
>CAYFUQ010000010.1:0-48947 GCA_964346415.1 uncultured Proteiniphilum sp. | reverse complement strand
CTTATAAATAACCGCCTCGCCTCTGATTCATAAGTCATGAAGATTATAAATTATCGCACTGCCTGCGATTTCTAAATCACTGAACTTATAAATTATTGCCCTGCCTCTGATTTATGAATCACTGAGCATATAAGTTCATCGCCTCACCTGTGATTTCTAAATCACCGAGCATATAAATTATTGGCTCACCTGTGATATATAAATCACCGAAACATATAAGTTTTCATCCTACCTCCGATTTCAAAATCACTGAACTTATAAATTATCGCGCCACCTGCGATTTTCAAATCACCGAGTATATAAGTTCATTGGCATACCTGCAATTTATAAATCACGAAGCTTATAAAACTTTCAATCACCCCCGATTCAGATATCACTATTGTTACGGAACAAAGTGAAACGAACCTCGCGGACATCACTATTGTCCCTGACCAAAGTGAAACGACCCTCCAGGATATCACTTTTGTCCCCGACCAAAGTGAAACGCCCCTCCCGGACATCACTATTGTCCCCGACCAAAGCAAAACGCCCCTCCCGGATATCACTTTTCTTCCTGACCAAAGTCAAACGCCCTTCCCGGAAATCATTATTCTTCCCGACCAAAGTGAAACGACCCTGCCTGAAATCACTATTCTCCCGGACCAAAGTCAAACGGTGCTCGATGAAATGCGGAAGGCGTATTGCTAATTTAGCAATACGCCTTCCATATGTGCGGAAATTCTAATGTAAAAGTAGCATTGCCCCTTCCGCATATGCGGAAGCCGCAATGTCAATGTTGCAATATCCCTTCCGCATATGCGGAAGCCGTAATGTCAATGTTGCATCATTGTTCCCGCATTTGCGGGAGGTGCTTTGTCAAATTGTCAATTAACCTTCCGCATTTGCGGAATCTCTATTGCTAATCTGTCAACTATACTTCCGCATTTGCGGGAGTGGCTTTGTCAATCTATCAATTAACCTTCCGCATATGCGGGAGAGTCGTTTTTAATATTTAAGACATTTAGCCAAGTTGAAAAAGCTTGTTTATGACCACAAAAGTGTGAGTTAATCCACTGATAAACAATGTGGTCTGTGTTGATTTCAAAGATATGTGAAATGTTTGAGATGAGCAAAAGAATTGAAGGGAAAAAGGAGATGTTTAATCAATTAATAATTAATAGTTAATAATTAATGGTGCGTTTTACTCGTTTTTTAATCTCGATAAATTGGGATATTAGCCTAATTTACAATCATGTCACCCCTTCGGGATTTGCTTTTTATTTGGCACTATTATATAATAATTTTGTCCTTTTGGACCTTCAAAACACCAATTACTCATTATTAATTACTCATTATTAATTAAGAAAAGTGCTCTCAACTTCTTTTTTGCAATCAAAAAGCCCCGAATAATTACAAAATGACATCTTTTTGAATAAAAAACATCGAAAAGTTTTGTGGTTTCAATTATTTGCTTTTTCTTTGCAACCATAAAATTCAAAACGACAACAATTATATCGTTACAGAATATGCATACAATTAATATTGATACTCTAGTCCTTTCTATTCTACTTCTGGGTAACATCAGGGGGTGAGACGGGTATATCAATATGAATGAAATATAGAATATAAATAATGAAGATAACCTTTCTCACCAACGAGAAAGGTTTTTTCTTTTTAATACAAGGAATAAAAAAGATTATGGAAAGAATTTACGTATTTGACACCACATTGCGAGACGGCGAACAAGTGCCGGGCTGTCAGTTGAACACAATTGAGAAAATTCAGGTTGCCAAAGAACTCGAACTATTGGGTGTTGACGTGATTGAGGCTGGCTTTCCGGTATCAAGTCCGGGCGACTTCAACTCGGTGGTTGAGATTTCTAAAGCGGTGACATGGCCGGTGATTTGTGCACTGACCCGCGCTGTTGAAAAAGATATTGATGTGGCGGCTGAGTCACTCAAATATGCAAAGCGCAAAAGAATTCATACAGGTATAGGTACTTCGGACATGCATATCAAATATAAATTCAACTCAAACAGAGAAGATATTATTGAGCGTGCCGTAAAAGCTGTCAAGTATGCCCGCCGATATGTTGACGACGTGGAGTTTTATGCCGAGGATGCGGGAAGAACCGATAACGAATATCTGGCACGCGTGGTGCAGGCTGTTGTGAATGCCGGTGCAACGGTTGTGAATATCCCCGACACCACGGGCTACTGTTTCCCACATCAGTATGGTGAGAAAATTAAGTTTCTTGTGGACAATGTGGATATGAGAGATGCAATTCTTTCCACACACTGTCATCAGGACCTGGGAATGGCTACTGCCAACACCCTTTCGGGAGTGCTAAACGGTGCACGACAGGTAGAGGTGACAATCAACGGCATCGGAGAGCGTGCGGGCAACACATCACTGGAAGAGGTGGTGATGGCACTGAAGAGCCATAAGGATTTGGGCTTTGACACTAATATCAATACAAGCAAAATATACTCGACCAGTCGCCTGGTGTCCACATTGATGAATATGCCCGTGCAGCCCAACAAAGCTATTGTGGGACGCAACGCATTTGCACACTCATCGGGAATACATCAGGATGGTGTGTTGAAAAACGTGGAGACATACGAAATTATCGATCCCAAGGATGTGGGTATTGACGACAACTCTATCGTACTTACTGCCCGCAGCGGTCGTGCAGCATTGAAGAGCCGCCTGAGCTTGTTGGGTGTGAATATGGAAGGCGAAGAGCTTGACGAGGTTTATCAGAAGTTCCTTGATCTTGCCGATAAGAAAAAAGACATTAAAGATGACGATATCCTGGCATTGGTTGGCAAAGAGTCAAACGTGAGCCGCATAAAAATAGATTATCTGCAGGTGACTTGCGGAATTGGCCTTCGCCATGTGGCAAGCATCGGCCTGAACATTGCAGGTGAGCACTTCGAAGCATCGGCAACGGGCAACGGTCCTGTGGATGCTGCCATCAAAGCAGTGAAAAAGATTATCAGCCGCGAAACAACAATTCAGGAGTTCCTTATTCAGGCCATCAATCGCGGCAGCGACGATGTGGGTAAGGTGCACATGCAGGTGGAGCACAACAATATGTTGTATTATGGCTTCTCTGCCAATACAGATATAGTTTCGGCATCGGTAGAGGCTTTCATAGATGCTGTGAACAAGTTTGTGGATTAATCGTTGAACAACATAAATATAAGAAAAGAATAATATAAAATGAGCAATAGCAAATCAAATCAGGGAAAGACCCTGTTCGACAAAGTATGGGATGCACACGTAGTAACTACGGTTGAGAATGGACCCACACAATTATATATAGACAGACATTTGTGTCACGAGGTGACCAGTCCTCAGGCGTTCGACGGATTGCGCGCAAGAGGTATCAAGGTGTATCGCCCCGACCAAACAACGCTTACTGCAGACCATAACATACCCACCATGGGGCAAGACAAGCCGATACGTGATGAGGTGTCGCGCTTTCAGGTTAATACACTGGCTAAGAATGCACGCGATTTTGAACTTACATACTACGGTTTGAAAAACACAAAGAACGGTATCGTTCACGTTATAGGTCCCGAAAACGGATACACTCAGCCGGGGATGACAATAGTGTGTGGCGATAGTCACACTTCTACTCACGGAGCTTTTGGCGCTATTGCTTTTGGTATTGGCACCAGCGAGGTGGAGATGGTTCTTTCATCACAATGTATATTGCAGACTCGCCCCAAAACGATGAGAATTAACTTCGAAGGAAAACTCAATGAGGGTGTTAGTTCTAAAGATATGGCGCTTTATATGATCTGGAAGCTGACTACAGGCGGTGCTACAGGTTATTTTGTGGAATATGCCGGTGAGGCTATCCGCAACCTGACTATGGAGCAGCGCATGACGCTTTGTAACCTTAGCATTGAGATGGGTGCCCGCGGTGGTTTGATTGCTCCCGACGAAACTACGTTCAGCTATGTGAAAGAGCGCGAGTTTGCACCACAGGGTGACAAATGGAACGAAGCGGTGGCATATTGGAAAACATTGAACTCGGATGCCGATGCAGTGTTTGACAAAGAAATCACCTTTGATGCATCTGATATTCCGCAAATGATTACCTATGGTACCAACCCGGGAATGGGAATGCCAATCGATGGTACTATCCCCACTCTTAATGATATTGATGAAGCAGGTAAGATATCTTTCGAGAAATCACTGAAATATATGGGCTTTGAGCCGGGTGAGAAGCTTGAGGACAAAAAGATTGATTATGTGTTCCTTGGCAGCTGTACCAATGGACGTATCGAAGACTTCAGAGTATTCACAAACTACATAAAAGGCAAAAAGAAAGCTGACGACGTGGTGGCATGGCTGGTGCCCGGCAGCTGGCAGGTGCGCAAGCAGATAGAAGCCGAAGGCCTTGACAAGATTTTGGAGGAAGCAGGTTTTGAACTGCGTCAGCCGGGATGTTCGGCTTGTCTTGCCATGAATGATGATAAAGTACCTGCAGGAATGTATGCAGTTTCAACTTCAAATCGTAACTTTGAGGGTCGTCAGGGACCGGGAGCCAGAACCATATTGGCAAGTCCGCTTGTGGCAGCCGCGGCGGCTGTGACGGGCAGAGTTACCGTTCCGCAAAAATAATATAAGGAGTTAATCACTTAAGATGAATAAAAGATAAAATGGAAAAGTTTAAAACAATTACTTCAACATATGTTCCGCTTCCAATCGAGAATGTGGATACCGACCAGATTATACCTGCACGATTTCTAAAAGCAACCACCCGTGAGGGATTTGGCGACAACCTGTTTGCCGACTGGCGCTACAATAAAGATGGCAGCCCCAAATCTGATTTTGTTCTCAACGATGACACCTACAAAGGTGAGGTTTTGGTTGCAGGCAAAAACTTTGGAAGCGGCAGCAGCCGCGAGCATGCTGCCTGGGCTATTGGCGGATATGGATTTAAGGTTGTGGTGTCGAGCTTCTTTGCTGATATATTTCGCAACAATGCACTCAACAATGGCATCCTGCCGGTAGTGGTGAGCGAAGCGTTCCTTAAGGAGCTGTTCAACTCGGTAGAAAAGAATCCTCAGTCAACCGTAACTGTGAATCTTATAGAGCAAACCATCGTGAACAACGATACTGGCAATTCGGAACAATTCGAAATCAATGCTTATAAGAAAGATTGTTTACTGAATGGGCTGGACGACATAGACTTTTTGTTGTCAAACAAAGATAAAATAGAAGAGTATGAGCGAAATCGCCCGTACGTATATTAAATATTGACTTATTATTAAATAACGGAGAGCTTTTTGAAAGTGGAAAGAAGAATTGAAATAATGGATACCACGCTTCGCGATGGAGAACAAACATCGGGAGTGTCGTTTGCTGCGCAGGAAAAACTGAGCATTGCCCGCTTGCTGCTTGAAGAGCTTAACGTTGATCGCGTTGAGGTAGCCTCTGCCCGAGTTTCCGACGGTGAATTTGAGTCGGTGAGCAAAATTGCACGATGGGCGAAAAAGCATGGATACACAGACCGTGTTGAGGTGCTGGGATTTGTTGACAACGGACTTTCTATCGACTGGATATCGCGTGCCGGCGTTAAGGTTATAAATCTTTTATGCAAAGGCTCTTTCAAACATTGCAAATATCAGTTGCGCAAAACAGCCGAAGAGCATTTGAACGATATTAAAAGGGTCGTAAAACTGGCAGGTGAGGCAGGAATTAAAGTTAATATCTATCTTGAGGATTGGTCTAACGGTATGGGCAATTCGCGCGATTATGTATATCAGATGATTGACGGATTGCGCAACGAGCCAATTGTGAGGTTTATGTTGCCCGACACTTTGGGTATTCTCAACCCCGATCAGACGCGTGAGTATGTTGCTGATATGGTGAGTCGTTATCCTGAACTTCATTTCGATTTTCATGCTCACAACGATTATGACCTGGCAGTTTCAAATGTTTATGAAGCTATCAAGGCGGGCGCTAAGGGGGTTCACGTTACAGTGAACGGACTGGGTGAACGGGCAGGCAATGTTCCGCTAACCAGCGTGGTAGCGCTTGTTCATGACCATATGCAACTTGAAACGGCTATTGACGAAGAGAAGCTGTATAACGTGAGCAAGGTTGTAGAGAGCTATTCGGGCGTGCGTATCCCCAAGAATAAACCAATCGTTGGTGACAATGTCTTCACTCAGGTTGCTGGCGTACATGCCGATGGCGACAAGAAGAAAAACTTATACTTCAGCGATTTGATGCCTGAGCGTTTCGGTCGCTTTCGCGAGTATGCGCTTGGCAAGAATGCCGGCAAGTCGAATATTATAAAGAACCTTGAGGCCTTGGGTATTGAGCTGGATGATGATGCCACCACAAGAGTTACTCAAAGGATTATAGAGCTGGGCGACAAAAAGGAGATAGTGACGCTGGAGGAACTTCCCTACATTGTTTCCGATGTGCTAAAGAATGGTCATGAAACAGATGATATTCAGATGCTCAATTATTCGCTCAGTATTGCCGAAGGGTTGCGCCCCACGGCTACTGTGAAGATATCCATAAAAGGCGAAGTGTATCAGGAAACAGCATCGGGGGAGGGACAATATCATGCTTTCTCGAAAGCTATGTATAAGATATACAAGAAGCTCAACAAACCTACACCGGAACTGCTGGACTACGTGGTGGTTATCCCTCCGGGAGGTAAGACTGATGCTTTTGTGCAGGCTGTTATCACGTGGCGATTCGACGGGAAGGTGTTTAAAACACGAGCGCTCGATATCGACCAGACTGTAGCCGCAATTAAGTCAACCATGAAAATGCTCAATATGATTGAAAGCGGAAATATTCCGAGTTATAAATATCAAGAACTATCGTAATAATTGCGAATTTTAAAAGAATGAAATCAGAAAACAAGACATTAAATATAGCCGTGTTGGCGGGCGACGGAATTGGTCCCGAGATTATGGCTCAGGCTTTGAAAGTAACACAAGCTGTGTGTGACAAATTTGGTCACACTCTGAATCTTAAAGAGGGTATAACCGGCGCAGCAGCAATTGACGCTGTTGGTGATCCTTATCCTGCTGAAACGCATGAGCTCTGTATGCAGAGCGATGCTGTGTTGTTTGGAGCAATTGGTGACCCGAAGTATGATAATGACCCTTCTGCCAAGGTGCGTCCCGAGCAGGGACTGTTGCGCATGCGCAAGGAGTTGGGATTGTATGGAAATATTCGTCCCGTGATGACTTTCCCGTCGTTGGTTCACAAATCGCCGTTGCGCCCCGACCTGGTTGAAGGTGCAGACTTTGTTTGTATTCGCGAACTTACGGGTGGTATGTACTTTGGTCGCCCGCAGGGCAGAAGCGAAGATGGCAACACTGCTTATGACACTTGTGTATATACCCGTGAAGAGGTGGAGCGTATTCTGCATCTTGCATATAAGTTTGCAGGACAGCGCCGCAAGAAACTAACGGTGGTTGACAAAGCCAACGTTATAGCTACCTCGCGCCTGTGGCGTCAAATAGCTCAGGAGATTGCACCGCAATATCCCGACATTGAAACCGATTTCTTGTTTGTGGACAATGCCGCAATGCGTATCATTCAGTGGCCAAAGAGCTTTGACGTGATGGTTACAGAAAATCTTTTTGGTGACATCCTTACCGACGAAGCGTCGGTTATTACCGGCTCGCTTGGGTTGTTGCCTTCGGCATCGATGGGTGTTCATACTTCGGTGTTTGAACCAATTCATGGTTCTTACCCTCAGGCGGCAGGAAAAAATATAGCCAACCCGGTGGCTATGATTCTATCGGTGGCTCTTATGTTTGAATATGCTTTTGAAATGATGGAAGAAGGACAGGTGATTCGCGATGCGGTCAATGCCAGTCTGGAAGCAGGTGTTGTGACAGAGGATATTGCCGATGGTGGCAAAGCCTATTCAACAAGTGAAGTGGGAGAGTGGATTGTGAAGCAAATAAATAATAACTGATTATGAGTAATTCAAAAGATAAACCCAAATCCTCAGAAGGTAGTTTGGGAGTTATACTGCGCAGTGCTACATCAACGCAGGGCCGCCGAATGGCGGGTGCGAGAGCACTATGGCGTGCCAACGGAATGACAGGTGAACAGATGGGAAAGCCCATTATTGCAATTGTCAATTCGTTTGTACAGTTTGTGCCGGGACATGTTCACCTGCATGAGATTGGTCAGCTGGTGAAACAGGAAATTGAAAAACTTGGTTGCTTTGCTGCTGAGTTTAATACTATAGCTGTTGACGATGGTATCGCCATGGGACACGACGGGATGCTTTATTCTCTACCTTCGCGCGACTTGATTGCCGATTCGGTGGAGTATATGATTAATGCTCATAAGGCTGATGCTATGATTTGTATCAGTAACTGTGACAAAATCACTCCCGGAATGCAAATGGCAGCTATGAGGCTTAATATACCTGCTATCTTTGTGTCGGGAGGACCGATGGAGGCAGGTAATCTTGATGATAATCAGGTTGACTTGGTTGACGCAATGATAGAGTCTGCTGATGACACTGTGTCTGACGAGCGTATCGAGCAGTTGGAGATTTCGGCTTGTCCCACATGTGGTTCATGTTCGGGTATGTTTACTGCCAACTCAATGAACTGCCTGAATGAGGCAATTGGACTGGCGTTGCCCGGCAACGGAACTATTGTGGCTACTCACGCCAATAGAAAAGAATTGTTCCTGAAGGCAGCACGACAGATTGTTGAAAATGCCAACAGATATTATTTTGAGGGCGACGAAACTGTGTTGCCCCGCAGTATAGCTACTCGTGAGGCATTTCTCAATGCCATGACGCTTGATATAGCTATGGGTGGATCTACCAATACTATTCTGCATACTTTGGCAATAGCCAATGAGGGGGGTGTTGACTTCACTATGGACGATATTGATGCGCTTTCACGCAAGGTGCCATGCACCTGCATGGTGTCGCCCAATATCAAAAACGTACACGTTCAGGATGTGAACCGTGCCGGTGGTATTCTGGGAATCCTTAACGAACTTGCAAAGGGTGGTCTGCTTGATACTTCCGTTTATCGTGTCGATGGGCTGACGCTCGAAGAGGCTTTGGCTAAATATGACATAACCGTTGAAAATCCCAACCCTGAGGCGATGCAGATATACTCGTCGGCTCCGGGCAACCGTCGCAATATTGTGATGGGTTCGCAGAATGCTAAATACAAAGAGCTTGACTCTGACAGAGTGGGGGGTGTTATTCGTACTGTTGAACATGCTTTCACCAAGGATGGCGGATTGGCTATTCTTAAAGGCAATATTGCTCAGGATGGCTGCGTGGTGAAGACTGCAGGTGTGGATGAAAGCATTTGGAAGTTTAGTGGCAAAGCCAAAGTTTATCATTCGCAGGACAGTGCCTGTGATGCTATCCTTAGAGGAGATGTTGTGGCGGGCGATGTCGTTGTGATTGCATACGAAGGTCCCAAAGGTGGTCCCGGTATGCAGGAGATGCTTTATCCCACTTCTTACATCAAGGCAAAGCATTTGGGAAAAGAGTGCGCACTGATAACCGACGGACGATTTTCCGGCGGAACATCCGGTCTGTCTATAGGACACATTTCACCTGAAGCGGCAGCAGGAGGCAATATAGGCTTGGTACGAACAGGTGATATAATAGAAATAGATATTCCCAACAGAAGCATAAATCTCAAAATAAGTGATGCTGAAATGGACGAGCGCCGACAAGTGGAGTTGGCAAAAGGGAATGAAGCTTTTAAGCCTATACGCGACAGAGAAGTTTCGAAGGCGCTTAAGACCTATGCAGCGTTTGTGAGTTCGGCAGATTTGGGAGCAATAAGACTTATTTAGCTTTAATATATTAGCAACAAAAAATATTTAAATAATAATCATATGGAAAAAGAGCAAAACTATCCGACAATTTCAGGCTCAGAAGCCCTGATCCGTTCTTTGATTGCGGAAGGTGTGGATACTATGTTTGGATATCCGGGTGGTGCCATCATGCCGGTATTCGATGCCATCTACGACAATAAAGAAAACATCAGTCACGTTTTGGTGCGTCACGAGCAGGGTGCTGTGCATGCAGCACAAGGTTATGCACGAGTTTCTAAAAAAGTGGGTGTTGCGTTGGTTACATCCGGTCCCGGTGCTACCAATGCTATCACAGGTATCACTGATGCCATGATGGACAGCACGCCCATGGTGGTCATTTCAGGTCAGGTAGTTTCTTCTTTGCTGGGTACGGATGCCTTCCAGGAAGCTGACGTGATAGGTGTAACACAGCCAATTACCAAATGGGCTTACCAGATACGTCGTGTTGAGGATATCCCCTGGGCTGTGTCGCGTGCGTTTTATATCGCACAAAGTGGTCGCCCAGGTCCTGTGGTTCTTGATATTACGAAAGATGCACAGGTGAATCAGTGTGAATATAAATATGAAAAGACAACTCACCTGCGCAGCTACGAGCCTGTGCCGGAAATTGATGTTGAAAAGATAAAACATGCTGCTGAGATTATTAATGCTGCTAAGAAACCATTCATCCTGGTTGGTCAGGGAGTCTTGCTGGGCAATGCGGAAGATGAGTTGAAGTCCTTTATAGAAAAGAGCGGTATACCGTTTGCTTCTACACTTCTTGGTTTGTCGGCAATGCCCACCGAGCATCCACTCTATACCGGTATGCTGGGTATGCACGGTAATATTGGTCCCAATATGAACACAAACAATTGTGATGTTCTTATTGCCATCGGTATGCGTTTTGATGACCGTGTAACGGGTAATCTTGCCAGCTATGCCAAGCAGGCTAAGATTATACATTTTGATATCGATTCGGGCGAGATGAACAAGATAGTGAAGACTACTGTGAAGGTTTTGGGCAATGCAAAAGAAACGCTACCTTTGATTACGCAGTTTGTTGAAGAGAAAAAATATCCTGAGTGGCGTGAGACGTTCAGAGACTATGACAAGTTGGAATATGATGCTATTATCAAGGATGAGCTGTTTCCCGAGAATGGCGGCATGATTAAAATGGGTGAAGTGATTAACAAGGTGACTGAGGCAACCAAAAATGAGGCGATTTGTGTGACTGACGTTGGACAGCATCAGATGATGAGTTCACGTTATTTTAAATTTACTAAACCTCGAAGCCTGGTTACTTCCGGTGGCCTTGGCACAATGGGCTTTGGGCTCCCTGCAGCTATCGGCGCCAAATATGGTGCACCCGATCGTACTGTGTGTTTGTTTGCCGGCGACGGAGGCTTGCAAATGACTATTCAGGAGTTTGGTACTATTATGGCTCATAAGACCAATGTGAAAATGATATTGCTGAACAATAATTATCTTGGAATGGTGCGTCAGTGGCAGGAGCTGTTTTTTGATGAGCGTTATTCGGAAACACATCTTGAGAATCCTGACTTTGTGAAAATTGCAGATGCTTATAAAATAAAAGGTGAGAAGGTGACCGAACGCAAAGAGCTTGATGCTGCTATTGCTCGCATGCTTGAGCACGACGGTTCTTATCTATTGGAAGTGGTGGTTGAAACTAAAGGCATGGTTTATCCCATGGTGCCTGCAGGAGGCAGTGTGACTGATATTCTGATTGGCAATGGTAAGACTGTGCCCAAAGGATAATGTGGCGTAAACGAAGTAATTACACTTTTATAAAAAACAGATAATTATGGAATCAAAAACAAAATATACAATCACCGTTTTCTCTGAAAATGCAGTAGGTGTACTGAATCAGATAACTACTATTTTCACTCGCAGGCAACTAAATATTGAAACGCTTTCTGTTTCCCCTTCTGCATTGGAGGGTATGCACAAGTTTACCATCACAACTTTTGCCGAGAATGAGACTGTGATGAAAAACCTGGTTCGTCAGATTGACAAACGGGTGGATATAATGAAGGCATATTATAATGTGGATGAGGAACTGATTCATCAGGAACTGGCACTTTATAAACTGTCGCTGGATAAAGTAATTGAGCATGGCTCAATTGAATACCTTGTAAGGAAATATAACATACGTGTGTTGGAGGTTACCAAAGATCACGTGGTTTTCCTTAAGGCAGGGCATTATGACGAAACGCAGGGACTGTTTGAGGAGCTTGCCGAAAAGATTGGCGTATTGCAGTTTGTTCGCTCGGGACGAATAGCCATCACAAAATCAACGGTGGAGAGATTGAGCGATATGCTGGAAAGAAGAAAGCAAAGATATTTAAGGGAAAATGAGCAGTAGCGTACTGCCAACAAATTGATTAATTTAAAAAATAACATATTTATAATTTAAAGTATAACATGGCAAAAATGATTTTTGGCGGGGTAGAAGAAAACGTAGTAACCCGCGACGAGTTTCCTTTGAGCAAGGCTCAGGAGGTATTAAAAGATGAAACAATCGCAGTAATTGGTTATGGTGTTCAAGGGCCCGGACAATCACTAAACTTACGTGATAATGGTTTTAACGTTATTATCGGTCAGCGTAAGAACAGTAAATCTTGGGACAAAGCAGTTGCAGACGGCTGGGTGCCCGGCGAGACTTTGTTTGAAATCGAAGAAGCGTGTGAGAGAGGAACTATTATACAGTATTTGTTGTCAGATGCTGCTCAAATCGAATTGTGGGAGACTGTGAAGAAACATCTTACTGCCGGAAAGGCTTTGTATTTCTCACACGGATTTGGTATCACCTACAAAGAGAGAACAGGAATTATTCCTCCTGCAGATGTTGATGTGATTTTGGTTGCTCCAAAAGGATCGGGTACCAGCCTTCGTCGTATGTTCCTTGAAGGACGTGGACTAAACTCAAGCTATGCAATTTTCCAGGATGCAACGGGCAGAGCTTTCGAGCGTGTTGTAGCTCTTGGTATTGGAGTGGGCTCGGGTTATTTGTTTGAAACTGATTTCCGTCGTGAAGTTTTCTCTGACCTAACCGGTGAGCGTGGAACTTTGATGGGTGCAATTCAAGGTCTTCTCCTGGCACAATATGAGGTGTTGCGCGAAAATGGTCACTCTCCTTCTGAGGCTTTCAACGAAACAGTTGAGGAGTTAACACAGTCGCTTATGCCTCTTTTTGCTGAAAATGGTATGGATTGGATGTACGCCAACTGCTCTACCACTGCACAGCGTGGTGCTTTGGACTGGATGACTCCTTTCCATGATGCTACAAAACCTGTGTTCGAAAAACTTTATAAGGAAGTTGCAAGTGGTAATGAGGCTCAACGCTCTATCGATAGTAACTCACAACCTGACTACCGTGTGAAGCTTGAGGCTGAGCTGGAAGCTCTTCGCGAAAGCGAAATGTGGCAAACGGGAGCTGTGGTTCGTAAACTCAGACCTGAGAATAACTAATCAGTTACGTTATAAATAATAGAAATCCTGCTAATTAAGTTTGGCAGGATTTTTTCTAATATCTCTATTGGTTGAAATGTACCGTAATCATCGCAACTTCTGAGACGGTGCAGATACGGTGTTGTGGTCCTGCCAGACCAATTCCTGAAGTGACATAGAAGTGTGTGTCACTTTTCTTTTTGTAACCATAGGCAAGTTCAAACTTTGTTCTTGTGGCGATATCGCCGGGAAAGGCCTGGCCGTGATGTGTGTGTCCGTAAAGAGCTAAGTCGGCTTTTGACTCTTCTTCTTGATCGAGACTGTAGGGGGAGTGACTTAGTACAAAGATAGGCTTACTTCGGTCAGTTACATTGCTATCTATAAGTTTCTGCAAGCGAGTTCTGTAATTAAAAACAATATCTTCCCTGCCAACAATGTAGAACATGCTATCCACGAGCACCACGCTGTCCCGCAGAACGGTGATGCCTGATTCTTCCAAAAAGGCAAACTTTTCATCTGCTTCGTTTCGATATTCATGATTGCCGGGGCAGGTATATACTCCAAGAGGGGCATGCAGGCGTTTGAGTTCTTCACCCATCCCTTCCTTAAGTACCGGTTTGATGCTTGCATCGATAATATCTCCGACCATAAGTATAATATCGGGTTCTTGAGCCATAACCAAATCTACCATTCTTCGTGCATCATCTCGGTTGATGGTGTATCCCAGGTGCATGTCGCCCACTACAGCAATTCTGAGTGAATCGTACTTGGGGACATTTTTGTTTATCGTAATAGTAAGCGGGGTTACAACAGGGTGTTCAAATTTGTACTTTCCATGAATCATGGTGATAGATACAAAAATCACTGTCGCAACTATAAGTGGTTGTGAAACAAAAAGCGATTGGTTTTTTAGTTCGAGTGGCGTTAATAGCTTTTTTCTGATTATTAGGTAGGATAAATCAAACAGCAGTATTAGCCCTGCCATATATATAACAAACAACATCCAACTGGTGGCAAGCACTCTGCCAATGTGGGCAAGATCATTGGGCATCCATTTCCCGAAAATAAGAGTCAGGACAAATATTGACAGTTCTGCAATAAATACTGCTGACCATAGAGTTCGAACTAAACGGTTGTTGCGAAAAGCGCTTCGCCCTTTAAAATATAGCAAAGGGTTGAGCGTGATGTGTATAAGCAGAGATACTAAGAGTGCGCGCACGATCGTCCTTTTTGTTTAGTATTAAACAAAGCAGGATTGAAAATGTTTAGTACCTTCTGTCTCTCATACTGTTGGAGCCAGTGGATCCTGATGAAGAAGCAGTGCCTTTTGGGACCTTAACTTTTCTCTTTTTCCCCTTTTGCACAACAGCGGTTGAGTCTGTTTTTTCTTTCCAGAGATTGTTTTCAAAATTGAGAAGTTGATTCTCTATTTTATTTTGTTCTGCCTGTAGTTCTTCGGGTGAGTTTGTTTGTTGAGACAAGGCAAGATTGCGTGCATTGCCTGTTTTGTATATTTCTCCTTCGTAGTTTCGCTTACGGAAAAAATCATCGATGGTACCCGAGAGGGTATTGTTCAAGTCTGATGTTATTATGGGCATGCGCAGAGCGTATGGCATAATCTCTTCGTAGGGAACCCAGAATAGTGGATATCTTACAGAGCCTGCGCTGTAGTCATCCTGGCGGTCAATAACAGGGCAGATTGCAAGGGTTTTTACTCCGTGATTTGAAGTGCCTGTCTCGAAATAGTATGCTTCCTTTACGAAATACCCAAGTACTTCGTTGGAGGGAATGTCAACATCTTCCACAACTATGCCTTCAGGTGTTTCACTATAATAGACGCTGAAGCGTTCGAGGAATTCGGTGAAGTCGAGTTTGTATGTATCTGTAAAAACCTCGCGTCCATCCAGGTATTCATAGGCATTGATTTTATCTTCTGCCAGGAGCTTGAATATTAGTGTGAAGAGATTCATGCGTCCTCCTTCGGGCATTTCGGGGTAGTAAAGGGCGGCATTCTTTTCGTTGTTGAGATCGAGGTAACGATAGATTATTCGCGACCATTTAGCATTGTCCAATGCATCATTGGATGTGCGGGCTGCCTGCAGTGCACGTACCGACATGGCGGTACCTGTGGTGTTGCTTTGTTTTTGGTCTTGCTGCATCATTCTGTCGCGAAGCGATTCTTGAGCAAATCCTGCTAAGGTAAGACTGCAAAGGAGCATAAGGAATGTTGCTCGTAATATATATTGTTTCATAACGCTTATTATTATCATGTTTATGTATTATCCTACTCTTACTTCTATTACTGCAATTTCTCTTTCGGTGCCGTCGGGACCTACTGCCCTAACACCTGAGATATAGAAATATTTGCCTCTCTGTAGTCGGCGTATCTGCTCTTTTTGTCGTTCCGAGAAGCGGCTGCCTTCTGATACCTCAGGTATTGCATTGCCCATAGAGTCGAAAAAGATTGTTCTGAAGCTGGTCACCCTAAACGGAATGTTGAGAATGCCGTCGTCGATAGCGGCTTTGATGCCGTCGGTCTCCATTAATACAGCTTTCGATAAACTGCCTCCTTTGAATGTGGCGGGGTTACCGTTGCTGTCCCTATATTCTATATAAGGAGTGGGGTCGGGCAGGGCTCTCACACGAAAGCTTTTGCTAATCAAACTGCGTGACTGTCCGCCGCTGGTTGCAGTTATGGATATGGAGGCTTCCTTTCCAATCTCGCTTGGGCGGGCTACCCACATATTGCCTTTGCGTGTGAGTGTGCCGTTAGTCATAATTGCCGACAGCTCCTGTGATGTTATGCCGGGGGCAGATATGCTAAGCTCGTTGTCGATACCTGCATATAGCACGTTCATTAGTGTGGGGGCGATGGTGGCGGTGGGTTCGATGACTGTATAGCTGTCGGAAAATTCACGACGCATTGTGGTACCGTCACCATTGATCATATCTATGTAACCCTGAACCGGGAATGTGCCTACGCTGCTGCCTACGGCACTGAACTGTCCACCGGTAGATGCATCAAGCTGTCGACCGTTCACCGTTATGTTGTGTGTGCGTGTTGAGTCTTCGGCTGATAGTACTATTTGTGCATTGTAGCTGCCGCCCTGTATAATTACTTTTGATTCAGGGATCACGTATGCATTTATTTTGTTGACGCGAAAATCACCTACGTCCACGCTGTTTAGCAAACTGCTTAATGCTTCACCTTCTGACGAACGAATATCGTTTTGCAGCTTGGTTAGCATGGTGATTGCTGCTGCTATGGGCATATTTTCAAACAGAAGTTGTTCCCAGTTTTGCCCGGTTTTGCCGATGTGTGTCAAATCGGTGCTGAGGTTTGTTTCAATCAGCTCTCTGCGCCGAGGGTCGGTTACCATATTGCTTATGGCTTGCTTGTATCTGTCAATGCCCTCTCGCAGCTGTTTTCCCTCACTTCGGGGTGCAGTTAGCATCACAATGGATGCAGCGTCTAAGTTTTCTTTGTTTTTTATATTGTTGATATCACCTTTTTTACCATCAGCGGTTTTCACCATTTCCTCTTTCAATGCTTCGATATACGCCACGAGTGAGTCGCTCATTTGCTTGGTTGTGACTCCTTTGTCGTACCACGCTCCAGCTTTCTCTCTGTTCTGGATGTTGTATTGTTGCAGTTCAGACAGTATTAGTTGGTTGCGATGCTCCAAATTGTCAGATGAATGGTTCAGACTGCCTCCCACGAGGTCGAAGCCGTTGAGTACTTCGATCGACACGTTGAGTGCCAGCATTGCGATGAAAACCAAATACATCAGGTTAATCATCTTCTGACGAGGAGAGGTTCTGTTATTGCCTGTCATTGTTTTGTTTCTTTTTTACTTTAGTCCTGATTTGGCTTCATTGCCTGAATCATTCGTGCATATATCTGGTTAAGCTCGCGAATGTTTCTGTTAAGCTCTTGCATCTGTCGCGAGTAGTCTTCGGTATCAAAGCTAATGTGACGAGAACTTCCCTCGATTCGTCTGTACGATTCCTGCAGTGATCCTGCTATGTTGGTTAGGGTTTCAGTTGCTTCTGTAAATTTGATTACATTTTCGCTTATTGCAGAAAGGTCGCCAAGGCTTTCTTCACTGAAAGTGGGAATAGTGTGAGGTGCTCCGGCGAACTGTTGTGGCTGGGCAGTTGGTTGTGCAGTTGGATATGCTACTGAAGGTTGTGCTCCGGTCGGCTGTTCGCCTTCTGTATAAGCTGCTTGTTGTTGGTCGCCTCCTTGAGGTATATGAGCATCTCCACTTGCAACCGAGTAACCGCCTTGTGGCATAACATAACCACCCTGATGAAACAGAGGACGGTCGGCAGGGTCTCCGCTTTCAAGTGCGGGATATACATTTTCCCATTTGTAGCTTTTGGGAGGCTGGTCAAGTCCGTATAGTATAAACACCACTACCTCGATTGCCATTCCTGTTCCAAATATAATGTTTCCCCAAATGCCCCAAAGGTGCAGCACCTTCACCATAGCACCAAAAATTACTATTGCTGCCCCAAAGCTATATCCGTACTGCAAAAGACGCTGTCCGTTATCGGTCTGAAGGAATTTTTCTATTTTTCTGATTGCTTTATTCATTGTTTTATTTTTTTCGTCTTATTAGTTTATCTCCTTTTGCCTGAAGTTCCCAGTTGTGTCCTCACGCATCTAAAACCTATATAGGATCGCCCCCGGTTTTGATACTCTGCATCGCGCATGTCGGAACGGATAAAAGTGGATATGTCTTTCCACGAACCACCTTTGACAACTTTCTTTTTTAGTGCGTAGGGGTCTTCCTGAGCTGCATTGTATTTGTACTCAGGGTTCATGTCGCTCATTAATTCATTGCCTGATTCTGTATATGCTGTTGATGTCCATTCAGCCACGTTGCCTGCCATATCGTAGAGACCAAAGTTGTTTGGTTTATAACTTCTTACTTTTGCCGGGATTAAATTGTCATCAGATGCATATCCTCCTTCTCCCGGTTTGAAGTTGGCCATGAAGCAGTCGTCGTCACTAAGTGCTGAGCCGGCTCCCCATGGATAGATATTCTCTGTTTGTCCTGCACGTGCAGCCATTTCCCATTCGGCTTCTGTGGGGAGACGATATTTCTCAATTTTGACTCCTCTACGCTGCAAACTGTTGCGCAAATACATTGTTCTCCATTCACAAAATGCAGTGGCTGCCTCCCAGGATACACCCACTACGGGGTGGTGTGCATAAGAAGGGTGCGAAAAATAATTGCGCATATATGGCTCATTGTATGCATTGTCAAAGTCGTTGACCCAGGTAGTGGTGTCAGGATAGATATTGACTATTTTGGTGTGTACAAAGTCATAGAGAGAACTGAGTGGTCGTGTAATTGTTTCGTTGATGATGCGCCCTTCTTCATTAACATAGGCGGTGTCTTTTGAAATCATTATGACTTCGTCGTGGTTGGCACTGTAATCTGTGTTGAATATTCGTTCTTCCGGATTTAGGCGATTGTGACGTTTGGCTGCTTCAGTTTCGTCAAACCATTCGTATCGAAAATTTAACTGCGAGGCATCAAGCATTATTTGTCCTGTGATGGGATGTGTTTTGTAAATGCTGTTAATGGCAGCTTCTTCTTCCTCTGTGTTTCGTGTCCAGGGGATGGGGATATTCCAGTTGAGATGAGGTTCTACAGGATCACCATATTCGTCTTCGGTTATTTTATATATCTCGTCGCCTGCATATGCCGGATCGGCAAGCCTTTCCCTGATAATTGAGTCGCGCACCCAATATACAAATTGTTTATATTGGGAGTTGGTGATTTCTGTTTCGTCCATCCAGAAGTTATCTACTGATACTCCGCGTGTGGGGATGTTGAATCCCCATAACGAGTCAATTTCACCGGGTCCCATTTTATAGGATCCGCGTGTTACGAGAACCATATTATAGGGTGTGGGCTCGTTCCATGCTCTTCCTGTCGAAACGCCGGTTAGTTCGCCACCAACACTGCCACCGATGGTGCCACGCCCGCAAGAGAGTGCGATGAGCAGTCCTACAATAGGAATGATTAATAGTTTTTTTGCTTGCATCATATATAAATTGCTTCTCTGTTGTTAATTAAAAAAATCTACAGCAGCCGTATGCTTTTGTGTGGCTGAGGCTTCTTGTATCTTAACTCAACCGGGAAGTTGTACCTGAAACTTATTTCGTGACTTCCGTTACTTTCTTTACCTATGCCCGACTGGTGAAGGTCGTAAGCATAATTTAGCTCTAAATCTAAAAACCTGACACCGGCAAAAAAAGCATAGTTGCTATTCCCTTTCCACATTGCACCCAGCAAGAATCGCCTGTTGTATGCAGCCTGCATAGCTATGTGGCGGTAACTGTGTGTGCCGTCTGTCTGAAAAAAGAACATCGGTTGTACTTCAAATAACGTATGAAATAATCGAATATTGTATCCGGTCATAAAATTATAGCTTATATGAATTTTGCTATAAGCAGAGTCGGATGGGGTTGCGTTTTCAGAGTCTGTTGTGCCTGTTATATCCGTGGCATAGTATCGTGCCTGATTGATGTGACGTGCTGCAACTCCTGCGAAAAAGCGATCTGTTTGCCACGCAATTCCGGCATTTATGTTGAATGTTTTTTTGTCAACCGGATTAACGGTAAGTTGCATCTTGTTGTCTTGTGTGGTGTCAGGCTTCAGGGTATAAGAAGATTCATCAAAATTGATGTTTAGCATCCCTGCTTCAATACCAACTGCAAACCTACTTCTGCCTGTATCCCACACGTAGTTATACTGACCACTAAATTGTGAGTTGTGTTCACTGCCCATCGATATATTAGACATTATTATTCCCACGGTATGTTGCATTCCCAGAAACTCAATTGGGGTTACTGCTGATACATAAAGTTGCTTTGGAGAATTATCGATTCCCGTCCAAAGTAATTTGTAAGCTCCGGATAACTCAACATGTTTCTTTTGTCCTACAAAAGCCGGGTTGTATAAATTCTTTGTTTGCCAGAATTGAGTGTATGGAATATCCCATTGCCCGAAGACAAATGGGGTTGTGACAAAAAGCAACCATAGAGTGATATGTAGTTTTGGCTTTGACATTGTTATAATTAAACTGATTTTGAATGAAAAAATTGTATTGTACTTGTTTTAAAATCCACTTTGTTGTTTATATTTTCAAAACGATGCCTATATTATGATTAAATACTCTATTTTTGTATTATAAAACTAAAACGTTAATAGAAGACTTACTTAAGAAACCTGTTGTATAATCTTTTATAAATATGCTAATTCATAAAGAAGGACGAAAAGCACTCCTGTATTCAACCATTTTGCTCACTTTGCTTAATGCTGCGATTATTACGTATAATCCCGGGAGTTTTGTGTCTTATGTTATTTTGGTTATTTCCATCGTGGTTTACCTGCTGATTCTTAATTTCTACAGGAAGCCTCGTCGTGTTTATGAGGGTGACCTGCTCAACTACGTGAATGCACCTACGGATGGCAAAGTTGTTGTTATTGAAAAGGTGAAAGAAAATCGATTCTTTAATGATGAGCGGATTCAGGTCTCTATTTTTATGTCATTTTTTAATGCACATGCCAACTGGATGCCGGTTACAGGTAGGGTTATTCACTATTCGCACGAAAAGGGGAATTATCATGCTGCATATTTACCAAAGTCGAGTCACGAGAATGAACGAAGCAATATTGTTATTGAGACTCCGTGTAATCAGAAAGTTTTGACCAGGCAGATTGCTGGAGCTGTTGCGCGCAGAGTAGTTACTTATGTGCGTGAAGGCAAAGATTATCATATTGGTGATCCGCTTGGTTTTATTAAACTTGGTTCGCGCATGGATGTTTATCTGCCCGCTGATAGTGAGATACTAATCCAATTGGGTGATGAAGTGCGTGCCAATAAGACCTTACTTGCACGATTGCCCAAAAGACCTCCAAAAGAATGAAGAGACAAATACCCAATATACTAACTTTACTCAATTTGTTTTCCGGCTGTGTGGCCTGTGCAATGGCTTTCAGCGGTCAGTTTTTCTTTGTGTTTGCATGGGTGGTGATTGCTGCCGTGTTTGATTTTTTTGATGGATTCGCTGCACGTATGCTTGGAGTGTCGTCACCACTTGGTATTCAGCTGGATTCACTGGCGGATGTTGTTAGTTTTGGAGTGGCTCCGGCAACAGCTGTTTTTGTGTTGCTGAATTATTATTTGTTTGATCTGGGTATAGTTATGGGTACTTGGTCGCTTTTGCCATATTTTGCTTTCCTGCTTCCTATGTTTGCAGCTTATCGTCTTGGTAAATTTAATATTGACGAGCGTCAGACTACTTCATTTTTGGGCTTGCCCACACCTGCCAACGGACTGTTTTGGGTTAGTTTTGTATACGGCATGGACCATGTAGTATATGATAACCGATTGCTAATTGTATTCACTTTAGTGCTCATTGTTGCTTTCTCCTTGTTGATGGTGTCTGAGCTTCCGATGTTCTCACTCAAGGTAAAAGCAATGAAGGTGAAGGGAAATGAACGACAACTAATTCTGATATTGTTGATGGTGATATTTGTGGTGCTTTGGGGTATAGCAGGTATCGCATGGGGAATCGTGAGCTATGTATTACTATCACTAGCGGCAAGGAAAAAAGATAAAACATTTCGTTAATTTTTCGAAAGCCAAAGCTCATATACAATCATTTATGCTATCTTTATCTTCGTCTAACAGATAGAATTATTTTTCACGATGGGATATATAATAAGATTAATATTAGTTCTAATCGTTGTCAACTTTGTTGTTAAGCTCCTCTTCCGTTTATTTTTTGGATGGAAAATGAAGAATATGAGAAATAACTCATATGGGCAGAGACAAAAGGAACAGCGCCAAAGATATCAACATAATAGTAAAAAGAGTAGCACACCCGAAACGCAGGAAGATCGTATTCTGGATTTTCAAAAAAAAAGTTTTGAAAAGACTGATGCTGAAGATGCAGATTTTATAGAAATTAAATGAAGACCTTTTTCTTAACACTTATATCCCTGTACTTTGTTGCAAATGTATATGTTTCTTATGCGGTTTGGCATTTGCTACCATCTTTTTTTGCACTTCGAATAGCAGTACTTCTGGTTATAATTGTAGGATTTGTTAGTCCAATGATTTTTTTTGCATTTGGCGAACGGTTACCCATTGCAACTTCCTCGGTGTTGTATAAAGCAGGTACGTCATGGATGATAGCTTTCCTTTATATATTTATAATGTTTTTGCTCTTTGATTTGTTTAAGCTGAGCAATCATATTTTCCATTTTGCAGAGACAGATACAGTTCGATATTTGTTTAAGCAGAATTGGCAGACAACATTAATTGGGTTTGGCTCTATATTGTTATTGTTGGTGTCGGGTAATATGGTCTATCACAATAAGAAGAGAGTGCAGATAGATATTGAATCAAATAAAGTAGAGCAGCCCTTAAAGGTGGTGGCAATTAGTGATTTACATTTAGGATATTCGATTTCACGAAAAGAATTGTCGAAATGGATTAAGATGATAAATCGGGAGGAACCGGATATCGTGCTTATTGCCGGTGACTTAATTGACAACCAGGTGCGCCCGCTCAGGGATCAGGCAATGCACAACGAACTGTTGAAATTGAAAGCTCCCATGGGTATTTATGCATGTACCGGTAATCATGAATTTATTTCGGGCATTAAAGAAAGTGCAGAATTTTATCAGAAGTCCAGAATAACATTGCTCAGAGATTCTGTAGCGACTGTAGGTCCACTTTCCATTATTGGCAGAGAAGATTATACCAACAAAAACAGAAAGTCGTTTGATGAGATTGTTAATGGAGCCGATTTGGATAACTTCACAGTGGTACTTGATCATCAGCCAAATAATCTTGAAGATGCTGTGAAGCATAACGTGGACCTTCAGCTATCGGGTCATACTCACTATGGACAGGTGTTTCCTGCTTCATTGATAACCAAAAAGATGTTTGAACTTGCCCATGGATATCTAAAAAAGGACAGCACTCACTTTTATGTTTCTTCAGGTTTGGGTATATGGGGAGGAAAGTTTCGTATTGGTACCAGATCGGAGTATGTAGTAATATCAATTGAAAATAAAAAGCAGTAAAGAATTGATAATATTTCTCTACTGCTTATCTATAATTATACTGAAAGTCTGATTCTATTTCTTACTTATCAGATATTCTGCAATTTGTACTGCATTTAAAGCAGCTCCTTTGCCAATTTGATCGGCTGAGGTCCAGAAAGTTAAACCATTGGGGTTGCTCAGATCCTTTCTTATGCGACCCACATATACAGGATCTTCTCCGGCTGCGTCCAGCGGCATTGGATATACCTTGTTTTCGGGATTGTCTAACAATACAACACCCTCTGCTTCGGCAAATGCATTGCGAGCCTGTTCCACAGAAACAGGTTCTTCGGTTTCAATCCATATTGCTTCTGAGTGAGCACGCATAACGGGAACACGTACGCAGGTAGCGCTAACTTCGATATCGTCATCCAGTATTTTACGTGTTTCATTATACATCTTCATCTCTTCTTTGGTGTAGCCGTTTTCTGTAAACGTGTCCACTTGCGGGATAAGATTGTAAGCCAGCTGGTAAGCAAACTTAGAGACTGTTGGCTCTTCGTTGTTAACCAATTGGCGGTGCTGTTCTTCCAGTTCATCCATTGCTGCTGCGCCTGCACCCGATGCTGACTGATATGTTGAAACGTGAACACGTTTGATTTTTGAAATATCATATATAGGTTTCAGTGCTACAACCATTTGTGTAGTAGTACAGTTAGGGTTGGCTATAATGTTTTTAGGACGGTCAAGTGCTGCCTCAGCATTAACCTCAGGTACAACCAGTGGCACTTCATTATCCATTCTGAATGCACTGGAGTTGTCAATCATTATGGCGCCATGTTTAGTAATAGTTTCAGCAAATGCCTCTGATGTGGACCCTCCTGCTGAAACAAAGGCGATATCGATTCCCTTAAAATCATCGTTATGTTTAAGTTCTTTCACAACAACCTCCTTGCCATTAAAAGTATATGTTGTTCCTGCACTGCGTGAAGAGCCGAATAGATGCAGCTCATCAACGGGAAAATTTCTTGTTTCTAGGTAGCGCAACAGTTCCTGACCGACTGCACCACTTGTTCCAACAATTGCAATATTCATTGTAGTAAAATAATTAATTGATAATAATTGAATATGAATTGGCAAAAATAGTAATTATTTGCCAATAATGATAACCTTTGTCTTGAATTATTGTCTGATTGCTATCTTTTTGACAATGTCTCCAATTCTTATGATGTAATACCCGCGGGGGAGATTGAGTGGATATTCGTTTGTGCCTGCTTTGATTTCGCGGCTGTAAACTTTTACACCTACAATGCTGTAAACCTCTAAAGCGGAATCTTCTTTCAGATTCTTTACCACTAAACGATTGCCTGACATTATAACCTCTATCTTGTCAACAGATTCCTCCATAATGAAACTGTTGGAGTTGAAAGCAAAGTTGTCAGTTGCTTTCAATCCAAGGCTTAGTGTTAAAACCATTATAGATGTCAGATAGAATTTACCCATTGTAATAAGTATGAATTACAAAAATAGAAAAAAAACAATATCAAACTACCTTTTATATCAATTTTCTCGATATTGAAAGTTTTTTTTCTACAAAATGTCATTAAATTTCAATATTCTTTCCTTCGAAAGCGAGTTCTGTGTTTGGGAAAATTGTTTTTGCTTCCTCTAGCAACAGATCATCGTCATCATATCTAGAGGAGAAATGCCCGATAATAAGCTTTTTAACGTTGGCCTGTTTGGCTATACTTGCCGCTTGTTTTGCTGTGGAGTGGAAGGTCTTTTTCGCTCTTGCAATATCTGACTCTGTGAAAGTAGCTTCGTGATATAATACGTCTGCATCTTTTATGAAAGGAATAATTTCAGGGTAATATGTTGTGTCAGAGCAGTAGGCATATTTGCGAGCCGGTGCAGCCGGTGTAGTCAAACGATTATTTTGTATAACTTCCCCATCGTCAGTTACGAAATGCTTGCCCGCTTTAATGTCTTTAATTTGGGAAAACGGAATATTGTAAAACTGTATCATCTCGCCTATCATGTGCCTGGGAGGCTCCTTTTCCTCTATAAGGAAACCGTTTGTGGGTATGCGATGCTTAAGGGGAAATGAATAAACTCTGATTGATTTGGTTTCGTAAATAAGTTGCAAGCCATCCTGGCTGAGCGGTATGATGTTGATTTTGTATGTTAATCTGTTGCCGTATAGTTTATTGAAAGGAATCAGGAAAAGCTCCACATCAGGGTGTGCATATATGTTGAGGTCGCCCTTGCGTCCCAGTAGGCTCAGGCTCGCCAACAGTCCAGGCAGGCCAAAGACATGATCTCCGTGAAGATGTGAAATGAATATTGAATGCAGCTTGCTCATTCTTGTCTTGAATTTGCGCATTTGTTGCTGTGTGCCCTCTCCACAATCTATCATAAATAGCTTGTTGTTTACATCTATTAATTGAGATGTGGGGTTGTGGCGGGTGGTAGGCATGGCTGAGCCGCATCCTAATATGTGCACATCAAATCTTGTCATTATTCTATTCCTATCAGTTTATGAGTTTGAAGACTGAGCGACCATTCCGGATTTTTCATAACCAGATCCACACAATACTTCACATTCTCTGGAATTACTTTCAAATCATCAAATATAGGGCTGAGCATATATTGTTTTGACTTTGGAAGTATTGATATATCGGGAAGCGGGTCGCCTGCCGAGATAGGGAATCGTAGTTCGTCAACCTCAGGGATAAGTTTGCGAACCAACTCAAAATTTTGCTTGGGGCTACAGGTTATATAGTCAAGTCCGTTTGGCACTCGTCTCGTACCGTTGGTTTCTATAGCCTGTTTATATCCTTTTTCTTTAAAGTGAGCCACTACTTCATCCGTCAGTTGCAATGTTGGTTCTCCACCTGTCCATATAATCCACTCGCAGGGGTATTCTGCAATTTTGTTTGTCACCTCTTCGAGCGTCATCTTCACACCACTTTCATATTCTGTGTCACAAAAGCTACAAGAGAGGTTACATTTTGACAGTCGTATGAATATTGATGGATGTCCTGTGCGTCCTCCTTCTCCCTGCAAGGAGTAGAATATTTCATTAACTCTCAGGTTCATAGATAGCTGAGGTTTTAGGAGTTTCGCTAACTTCCACTGCGTATAGCTCGGGAAGCATAGGCTTGAAAATATCATACAGCATCTTTGCCAGATTCTCTGCGGAGGAGTTTAGCGGATGCATAATGTCGTTTAAATTTCGGTGGTCAAGATGCTCGTCAATATAATCTTTGATTAGTTTCAGGTCATTGTAGTCTCTTACAAAGCCCGTCTCGTTAAGTTCTTTCGATTTCAAGTGAACTGTTACCACATAGTTGTGTCCGTGCAATCGGGTGCATGGATGACATTCGGGCAGCCCATATAAAGCGTGTGCTGCCGAAAATGCAAATTCCTTACTTATCTTATACATATTGTTGTTTATAGTTGTTCGATTGTTGCGTCCTGTAAATCAGGACTAATACTTATACTTAATCGTGTCGAATTGTTTAAAATCTACTGAATTTCCAGATATGCCCTCACCGGGTAATGGTCGGAATACTTTACTCTGTCAACTTTGGCGTTGTATGCCTTCATGTTGGGACTATGAAATATATTGTCTATTCTGAACCAGAAGAAATCTTCGTTGTAACTGATACCCGGACCGAAACCAGAATCGGTAAAGGCATCTACCATTCCCTTTTTCATTTTTGCGTAACTATAAGAGATGGGCGTATCATTAAAATCACCACATATTATAACAGCGTCGCTCTCGATATGTTCGAGTTCTTGTTTTACTTTTGCGACCTGTACTACGCGTTCTCGGTATGCCTTTCCCAGTCGTGTGCGAATATTTGTAGCCACATCCTCAAAATTAGTCTTGTCAGCATTAAGCAGGAACTTTCCATAAAGCTCTTTGTCCTCCGATGTAATACCATTGGATTCGAGATGAGTGTTTACGACTGTTACTTTTTTACCATCTATATTTATGGTGTGAATGGCAGCCCCGTTAAAAGAGGAGCTGAAGTCAATCCTTTTGCTGTTCTCTATCGGGTATTTTGAAAAACAGGCTAGTCCGTAAGTATGATGTTTCCCCGAATATTTTAGTGGAATTACAGACTTATAGGGATATTTGTTTAGAATTCGGTTAACGTCTTGCTGGGTTTTCAGTGAGTGACCGGTTTTACTAATCAGATACTCTTGTATGCACACAATGTCAGCATCTGTATCGGATATATAGGTGAGTACCGGCGTATCTTTAGTTTTCTTACTTCTATCGTTAATAAAGCCCTGCACATTATATGTCAATACGTGTATAGAATTGTCTGGTTCCTTTTGCGGGAACAAATGAAGTGGGAAAAAAGTTAGTATTGGTTTGTAGCATATCAAAAGTGATATAAATGAAATTAATGCCAGCTTCCATTTGCTGAATAATAACCATAAAAGCAGATAAGCCACATTGAAAAATAGAATTATTCCGAAAGCAAGTCCCAAGTATGAGAACAGATTTGTTTTAAGCGGTGACACATACCAGGCAAGATGCGAAACCAACAGCAAAAAGATTGCTATCAGGTTGGTTGCAAAAATCAGTCGTACGAAAATTCCTGTTAGTTTTATTTTCTTATTTCTTGCTGGCATCAAACAGTTTCTTTTTCTCTTCTTCTGTTAAATTACTGTATCCTGAGTTTTTAATCTTGTCAAGTATGGCATCAATGTCGTGCTGTTCTTCGTTTTTGCGCTCATTGTATTCCATGTCTGTCTCTGCACGCTTATATTTTACATTAAGTTTCGTTTTTTTCTTGTTGCGCGGTTTTGTGAGATTGACAAATCGGTCAATGAGCCTGCCTGCCCATCTTGTAATGTCTTTTCCTTTGATGTATTGTGTGGCAAACAAATAGCCAATGATTGCTCCTCCTATGTGAGCCACATGTCCGCCTTCGTTCACCCCATTCCCAAGAGATAAAAAGTCAATCAGGAATACAGCCACTGCAATATATACAATTTTTATTTGCCCGAGAAGGAAGAGGTTTAATTTAACATCAGGACGATAAAATGCAGCACCAAACACAATTGCCATTACTGAGGCAGATGCGCCAATCATCCAACTACGTTCGAATGATGTGAAGTAGGGCACGGTGTTAAAGGCTACTATATAGAGGAGAGCGCCTCCAAGCCCGCCCAATACATATAGACTTCCCAGTATTCGCCCGCTGAAATATTGCATAAATATCTTCCCAAACCAATATAGCCAGAGCATGTTGAAAAGCAAATGCCATATTTGTTCGTGAACGAACATGTATGTAAAGGGTGTCCAGAAACGATGTATTAGCTGATGAAGCCCAGAGGGTACACCCAGGAAAGTTATCAGGTCGAATCTGTTTAAACTAAAAAGTAAAAATAAAACAGAAATAACTTTCAGTACCACAAAGACGGCGATATTGATAAAAAGGAATCTTGTTAATACGCTGCCTTGCTTATATCTTTGTTTTAATTGTTCAATAAAATCTGCCATGTTGTCTATCTTTCTTTCTCCAATATAGGATCATGAATATTCCAAAAAGCATGCCACCAAGATGGGCGAAGTGAGCCACATTGTCCCAGCTGAAGTTTCTTACTCCGAAAACCAGTTCAAACAAACCATATCCCACCACAAAATATTTAGCCTTAATGGGGAAGGGAATAGGGATGATAAAGAGCTCTGCATTGGGAAATAGCATTCCAAATGCCAGAAGAATTCCAAAAACAGCGCCCGAGGCACCTACAGTGACCGTGTTTAATGCAATGTTTAGTCCTCCTTGTGCGCTATTGATATAGTTCATGTTTTGTCGCAGCAAATCGTATCCCTGAGAATAAACCTCATCTATGGCTTCAACAGACATGCCGCTTTTGAATCCCTGTATCCGGATAAATGCGACAAGAATCTGAATTAATCCGGCACCGATGCCGGTTACCATATAGAATGTGAGAAATCTTTTTGATCCCCACACGTATTCTATGGTTCTGCCAAACATAAAGACTGCAAACATATTTGAGAAAACGTGCATAAACGATCTTGTGTCATGCATGAACATATATGTTACTATCTGGTGCAGCTTGAACCCTTTGGACCCAATGTAGTGCAAACCAAATATATTTGTCAAATCCATGCCCTGTCTGATGAAGACTATTTGAGCCAGCCAGACGATGACATTTATTATAATGAGGTTTAAAGTAACAGGAGGGAGTTGCCCGCCAAATAATGCTCTAGAATTATTCATAAATATATTTTGCTGAAATTGAGGACAAATTTAGTATTAATTTCTCAGTGCTCTGATTTTTTTAGTTATTATTCTAATTTTTAATAAATATCAATCACTTTTCACGCTTTTGTTTGATATTGAATGAAATTATTATTACATTTGGACCATAATGTCATCTATCTTAGATGTTTCTCTAAGTTTAATTTTTTTAATTCTTATCTATGAACAAATCAGAACTAATTAGTGCAATTGCTGAGAAGTCAGGGCTCACAAAAGTTGACTCAAAAAAAGCATTAGATGCTACGTTGGAAGCAATATCCGATGAAGTGAAAAAAGGTGGTAAAGTAGTGTTGGTTGGATTCGGTACTTTCTCTCTCACTGAAAGAAAAGCAAGAAGAGGAATCAATCCTCAAACCAAACAGGCAATTCAGATTCCTGCAAAGAAATCAGCTAAGTTTAAGCCCGGGACAACTTTATCCAATTTGTAAGATATCGATATCTATTAGTATCGTTATGCGAGGTCGACAGTTGCATTTATCTGTAATGCAGCGGTCGGCTTTGTTGTTCCTTTTCCTTGTCTTTCATCTTAATTTATCTAATTAGTTTGTCACCTTTGAAAAACATATTATTATCTTCAAAACATCTTGAGTGATAATGTTATAAGTAATCTAAAATAAATAGTTAACACATTTTTCATCTTTCATGTTATTTGAAAAATGAACAAAAATACTTTTAATTTTGTTGTAATCGGTTTTTTGTTGTACTTTCGTGTGACAAATTAAAACTAATTCAGCTACATTCTTTTCGATTAAATCAAACCAATAAAATAAACATATTGTATGACTAAGAAAAAAAACTACCTAACCTGCGATGGTAATCAGGCGGCTGCACATATAGCTTATATGTTCAGTGAAGTAGCTTCGATCTATCCCATCACTCCTTCGTCAACAATGGCGGAATATATTGATGAGTGGGCTGCAGCAGGACGAAAAAACATCTTTGGACAAACAGTGTTAGTCCAGGAAATGCAGTCAGAAGCCGGGGCAGCCGGTGCTCTTCACGGTTCTCTTCAGGCCGGTGCATTAACATCTACATTTACTGCATCGCAAGGCTTGTTGCTAATGTTGCCTAATATGTATAAAATTGCGGGGGAGCTATTGCCCGGAGTTTTTCATGTGTCGGCTCGTGCAATTGCGGCACAGGCACTCTCTATCTTTGGTGACCATCAGGATGTGATGGCTGCGCGTCCAACAGGTTTTGCATTGTTTGCTACAGGCTCAGTGCAAGAGGTGATGGATATGTCAGCTATTGCTCATCTTGCATCCATTGAAAGCAGAATTCCATTCTTGCATTTCTTTGACGGATTCCGCACTTCACACGAAATCCAAAAGATTGAAGCTTTGGAAAATGATGACCTGGCACCTTTGTTGAACTGGGAAGCATTGGAAGAATTCAGAAAGAGAGCTTTAAGTCCGGACGACCCTGTAATTAGAGGAACAGCCCAAAATGATGATATTTATTTCCAGTCGCGTGAAGCTGCAAATCCATTTTATGATGCAGTGCCCGACATTGTGGAGAAGTATCTGGATAAGCTTGCGGCAGTAACAGGACGCAAGTATGGTCTGTTTGATTACTACGGTGACCCGGAGGCTGAGCGTGTAATTATTGCCATGGGCTCAGTGACAGAAACAATTCGTGAAGTTGTTGATCATCAAAATGCCAGCGGTGAGAAAGTTGGTATGGTGGCTGTTCACCTGTATCGTCCTTTCAAGGCAGAGGCATTTTTGTCTGTAATACCCAAGACTGCTAAGAGAATTGCTGTTCTTGACAGAACTAAAGAGCCGGGTGCGACAGGGCAACCTCTTTATCTGGATGTAAAAGACTGTTTCTACGGAAAAGAAGATGCACCTACTATTGTGGGTGGAGTCTATGGACTTTCGTCAAAAGACACAACTCCTATGCAGATAATTTCTGTGTACGATAATCTGAAGGCTAAGTTGCCCAAAAACGATTTTACTATCGGAATAGTTGACGATGTTACTTTCAAATCTCTCCCTATGGGTGATGAAGTGTCAATGGATCACACCACCTATGAGGCCAAATTCTATGGATTAGGTTCGGATGGTACCGTTGGTGCAAACAAAAACTCAATTAAGATTATAGGAGACAGCACCGACAAATATGTTCAGGCTTATTTTGCCTATGACTCAAAAAAATCAGGTGGTTTCACAAGCTCGCATTTACGATTTGGTGACAATCCTATTCGTTCAACATATTTGGTTAATACTCCAAACTTCGTAGCGTGTCATGTGCCTGCGTATTTGCACCTTTATGATACAACCAGAGGACTGAAAAAAGGAGGCACCTACCTTCTTAACTCAGTTTGGGGAAAAGATGAAGTTGGCAAGCATTTACCTGACAATGTGAAGAAGTATTTCGCACAAAACGACATTAAGTTCTACATCATTAATGCTACAGAAATAGCTCGTGAAATAGGCTTGGGTAATCGTACCAATACCATTCTTCAATCAGCATTTTTCAAAATATCCAATGTGATTCCTTATGATGAGGCAGTTGATCAGATGAAGAAGTTCATTGTAACATCATATGGCCGCAAAGGTGAGGAGATTGTGAGAATGAATTATGCCGCTGTTGACCGTGGTGGTGATGTTATCGAAGTGGAAGTTCCCAAAGAATGGGCTGATATCGTTATTGGAGATGAGGTTGTAGATGATGCACCTGAATTTATCCAAAAAGTTGTACGCCCGGTTAATGCGCAAAGAGGTTACGATCTACCTGTTTCTGTATTTGTAGGTCGTGAAGATGGTACCTGGGATACCGGTACTGCAAGCTACGAAAAGCGTGGAGTTGCGGCAGAGGTTCCCGAATGGATTCCTGAGAATTGTATCCAGTGCAATCAATGCGCATATGTATGTCCTCATGCTACCATACGTCCGTTTGTTCTGGATGAAGATGAGCAGGCAGGCCTTGGAGAAGGAGTTGATTTGCTAAAAACTACAGGTAAACAATTTGCAGGCACTGCATATCGTATTCAGGTTGATATACTCGACTGTTTAGGTTGTGGTGTTTGTGTTGATGTGTGTCCCGGAAGAAAAGGTGAAAATGCATTACGCATGGTACCAATAGAGTCACAATATCACGAACAGGACAACTGGGATTATATGGTGAAAAAGGTTACCAGCAAAGCTCATTTGGTAGATACTAAACTTAATGTGAAAAACTCACAGTTTGAGACTCCATTGTTTGAGTTCTCAGGAGCTTGTGCAGGTTGTGGAGAGACTCCTTATATTAAATTGATTACTCAGCTATATGGAGATCGCATGATGATTGCCAATGCTACCGGTTGTTCATCTATATATGGTGCTTCTGCGCCGGCTACTCCATACACCAAAAATGAAGAAGGCAAAGGTCCCGCATGGGCTAACTCATTATTTGAGGATAATGCTGAGTTTGGATTTGGGTTTGTGATTGCACATCAGAGCATGCGAAAGAGAATTGAGAATGTTATGCAAAAGGCTATTAAGTCAGATGACTTCTCGGCCGAGCAAAAAGAAATATTCTCTGATTGGATCGAAAACAAGGAAAAAGGTGAAGCAGTTAAGTTAATCTCTGCAAAGGTGATTGAAACACTAACCGGAATGGATAATGAGCTTGCTAAAGAAATACTGTCACTTGAGAAATATCTGACCAAGAAATCCATCTGGGTGTTTGGTGGTGACGGATGGGCTTACGACATTGGCTTTGGAGGACTCGATCACGTATTGGCAATGGGACAGGATATAAATGTTTTAGTGATGGACACTGAGGTTTATTCCAATACAGGAGGACAATCTTCTAAAGCTACGCCTACAGCAGCAGTTGCCAAGTTTGCGGCAGCCGGTAAGCGTATCAGGAAGAAAGACCTCGGTATGATTGCTGCAACCTATGGTTATGTTTACGTGGCTCAGGTAGCGATGGGAGCAAATCAAGGACAGTATCTGAAGGCTCTGAAAGAGGCTGAAGAGTATGATGGTCCTTCGCTTATCATTGCCTACTCACCATGTATCAGTCACGGATTGCGTGCGGGTATGAGCAAATCACAATCTGAGCAAAAGAAAGCTGTGGATAGTGGCTACTGGAGCTTGTGGAGATACAACCCAATGCTGGAAGCTGAAGGCAAGAACCCATTTATAATGGATAGTAAAGAGCCCGACTGGAGCCAGTTTAAAAACTTCCTTATGGGAGAAGTGCGTTATACACAGCTGATGAAATCGTTCCCGCATGAGGCCGACGAGTTGTTCGAAGCTGCAAAAGAGAATGCACAATGGCGCTGGCGTTCATACAAACGTATGGAATCTGCAGATTTCTCAGTACCTGAGGAAGAAGATTTAATGGACTTGTTAGGTTAGTATTTTCTGAAGTACTACATTAATATTAATATAAAGCGACATACCAATTTGGTGTGTCGCTTTTCTTTTAAAAATGTAGTATCTTTGCCGAATAAAAACAAAACAATGAAGATTCAGATTATAAATGGTCCCAACCTGAACCTGTTGGGCATGAGAGAGCCTGATGTGTATGGCAATATGTCATTTGTCAGTTACCTGGAGGTGCTTAGAGAGAAATATCCCGATGCGAATATCGAGTATTTTCAATCGAATGTCGAAGGTGAAATTATCAACCAAATTCATGAGTCCGGTTTTGATTTTGATGGAATAATACTTAATGCCGGAGGCTATACTCACACTTCGGTGGCAATCCGAGACGCTATAAAGTCTGTTAGCACCCCGGCCATTGAAGTTCACATTTCAAATGTACATTCTCGTGAGGAGTTTAGACATAGCTCCATGATTTCTGCTGTTTGTTCAGGAGTTATAGCCGGTTTTGGGCTACAATCCTATGACTTGGGCATTGAAGCTATCTATCTGGCAAACAAATCAAACAGTTAGGTGTTTAATAATCGAAACTAAATATATATATAAATTATGATGTTGAAACATACGAAAATAGTAGCTACTATTTCAGATAAGCGATGTGAAGTACCTTTTATTAAATCTCTTTTTGATGAGGGTATGAATGTTGTGCGTTTAAATTCTGCTCATCTTGACGAAGAGGGTTTTCTGAAGATAATTAATAATGTGAGACAAGTGTCTAACCGTATTGCGATATTGGTTGACACGAAAGGGCCTGAGATAAGGACCACTGTTGCGCACGATCCCATTGTGTTGAAAATGGGTGATAAAATTAAAGTGGCAGGAAATCCCGAAGGCATATCTTCGATTGAGTCTATTTATTTATCATTCCCCGGATTGGCCAATGAGATGAATATTGGAGATAATATTCTTATTGACGATGGCGAAATCGATCTTGAAGTTATTTCCAAAGAAGGAGACTACCTGCTGTGCGAGGTTCAGAATGACGGTGTTGTAGGAAGCCGAAAAAGTGTAAATGTGCCCGGTGTGCGTATCAACCTGCCCACCATCACAGAACGCGACAAGAAATTTATCGCTCTTTCTCACAAACACAATGTTGACTTTATCGCTCACTCATTTGTTCGTAATGAAAGAGATGTTATTGAAGTTCAGGAAATACTTGATGAGCTAAACAGCCCAATTAAGATTATTGCCAAAATTGAAAACCAGGAAGGTGTTGACAAGGCAGACCAAATTTTGAATCAAGCTTATGGTATAATGATTGCCAGAGGCGATTTGGGTATTGAGGTGCCTCAGGAGAAAATTCCGGCAATTCAGCGTGACCTGATTAGAAAAGCAATTCATCATAAAAAACCGGTGATTGTGGCAACGCAAATGCTTCACTCTATGATTGAGAATCCACGCCCTACACGTGCTGAGATTACTGATATCGCAAATGCAATTTATTACCGTACAGATGCTATTATGTTGAGTGGCGAAACTGCGTATGGAAAATATCCTGTTGAAGCAGTTCGCACCATGACGCAGGTTGCCAAAGAAACCGAAAAAACCAAACTGGCAGAGAATGACATCCGTGTTCCTTATGCCTATGATGATAAAGAGGTTACCGGATTCCTTGCAAAGCAGGCTGTTAAAACAGCAGGCAGACTAGGTACTGAGGCAATCTTTACTGATAGTCACACAGGTCGTACGGCGCGTGTGCTGGCAGCTTTCAGAGGCAAGAAACCGGTATTTGCAATGACTACGTCTGAGCGACTAGCACGTGAACTGGCGCTTTCATATGGTGTTTGGGCAGAATATTTGCCGGGTGTTGGAATTGAAAACACAAAAGAGAGTCGCCGTGCTTACTACACTGAGGCAATCAAAAAAATGCTTGACTCCAATATGATTGAACTTAATGATAGAGTAGCATATTTGGGTGGAAGCTTCGGCGAAACCGGAGGTACCACTTATCTCGACATCAGCGAAGTAAGCAAAATTATCGGAGCAAAGGAAAAGTACAACCTGCCCGACTACACGATGTAAAATGAATTTCGATTCATTAGAAGATTATATTCACGACCATATTGATGCGGAGCCCGATTTGTTGAAACAGATAAATCGGGAGGCGCATGTTAAAATATTGCATGGCGATATGCTTTCCGGGCATCTCCAGGGGCGAATGTTGAAGATGTTTACACAAATGATTCAGCCCCGAAAGATTTTGGAAATAGGCACATTCGTCGGATATTCCACTCTATGCTTTGCAGAAGCGTTAAGCGAAGATGCGGAGATACATACCATAGAGATAAATGATGAGCTTGAGGATATTATCCGCGCCAACTTTGCAAAGTCACAATACAATGATCAGATAAAACTTTATATTGGAGATGCGGCTGGTATAATACCTCAATTTGACTCTCTGAGTTTCGACCTCGTCTTTATTGATGCTGATAAAAAGAAATATCGTGAATATTATGAGATGATTTTGCCAACGGTGAGACCGGGAGGTTTTATAATTGTTGACAACACACTTTGGTACGGAAAGGTTGTGGCAGATGTGAAGAGCAACGATTGGTCAACACAAGCCATACTTGACTTCAATGAAGTGATTGCCCATGATACTAGAGTTGAAAAAGTTATCTTGCCCGTGCGTGATGGCATAACAATAATCAGAAAAAAACAGAATGAGAATGGAAAATAACAGACTACAAAAAATAAACAGACTAATCCAGAAAGAACTGAGTGAAATTTTTCTGATGGAGACAAGAAAGATGAGAGGTGTACTGATATCGGTTACCAACGTAAGAGTATCTTCCGATATGAGTATTGCTCATTCTCATTTAAGTATTTTTCCTTCCGAGAAGGGAGAAGAAATAATTCAAAATGTAAATGAGAATATGAAGTCCATTCGTTTTGAGTTGGGCAAAAGAGCCGGCAAGCAATTGAGAATCATCCCTGAGTTGTTTTTCCATTTGGATGACTCGCTGGACTACATTGAGAACATAGACAATCTGTTAAAGAAATAAAGTCATCTTGAATCTCTCACTATTCATAGCCCGGCGGTACCTTTTCTCGAAAAAGTCACACAACGCAATAAATATAATCTCAATTATATCAGTTTGTGGTATTGCCATTGCCACAATGGCAATGGTGTGTGTATTGTCTGTTTTTAATGGGTTTGGCGGAATTGTTGAGGGAATGTTTAGTGCTTTTGATCCCGATTTGAAAATCAAAGCAAAGTCGGGAAAAGTGTTTAATTACAACACACCAGAGTTTGCAGATGCTCTCAGCATAGATGGAATTCAGATGATTTCAGAATCACTTGAGGAGAATGCTCTCTTCAAGTTTGAAGAACAACAGGTTCCTGTTTTGGTTAAGGGAGTTTCTGAAGAGTTTTCGCTGATGACTGATATGCCACAATTGATTGTTGACGGCAGATTTCATCTAAGCGATGGCGATGTTGATTATACTGTGCTTGGCGCAGGGCTGGCAATGTCGCTGGGCGCACGTGCCGGCTATGTCAATTTTATAGAGATATATGCTCCCAAACGTGATGTGAGGGTTAATCTTGCAAATCCTACCGCTGCCTTTACACGAAATGATGTTATGATTAGCGGTGTCTTCAGCCTCAATCAGGTTGACATAGATGAGCAAATGGCAATAGTTCCTATTCATCTCGCCAGAGAGTTGTTCAGATATGACAGTGAGGTTTCCTCCCTCGAATTGAAGTTGGCACCGGGGGCTTCCGTTAAGAAGGTTAAGAAACAGATTGAAGAGATTATTGGTGATTCATTTTGGATCGAAAATCGATATGAACAGCAAATTGAATCATATCGAATGCTCCAGATTGAGAAATGGGTTACCTTCCTTATTCTTGCATTTATAGTTCTGATTGCTGTTTTCAACGTTGTTGGTTCTTTGTCGATGCTGATTGTTGAGAAGGACGAAGACATAAAAAGTTTGCGCAATATGGGTGCAGACAATCAGCTAATTCAAAAAATATTCTTATTTGAAGGATGGCTTATCTCCTTCATCGGAATATTGTCAGGTATTGTCGTAGGGTTGATATTGTGTCTGGTGCAGCAGCACTTTGGCCTGTTGCGCCTTAGTGATGTGCCCGGTGCATATATTGTTGATGCTTATCCGGTAATTGTTCGCTTTTGGGATATTGTTACTGTGTTTTTAGTTGTAAGTTTTATCTCAATGCTTACAGTATTTTATCCGATTAATAATCTGAAGAAGAAATTGAATGCATCATAAGATAAGCGTTTTAATAATATTACATTTTAAAAATTAAAAGAAAGTTGTTTTAGAAATATGAGTTTAATAGAATCATTGAACTGGCGCTATGCCACAAAGAGAATGACAGGCGAGAAAGTCTCGGAAGATAAAGTGAATCAAATTCTTGAATCAATAAGACTGGCTCCCTCGTCTTATGGTCTGCAACCTTATAATTTACTCGTTATAGAAGATAAGGATATGCTGAATAAGATTTATGAAGAAGCGTGCCCCCAGATTGTGATCAAGCAATGTTCACATCTGATAGTTTTTAAGGCCTTGAAGAAAATTAAGGAAGAGGTGATGGAAGGCTATATTGAGGAGATGGTGCGAGTTAGAGATACTTCTGAAGAAGAAAACGATAAATTCAGAGAGAAGATTCAGAAGGTTATGGATAATCCTGATATAAACAAGTTTAGCTGGACTATCCGTCAGGCTTACCTGGGATTGGGATATGCCACATTTGCCGCTGCTCAGTTGCGCGTTGACTCTACTCCCATTGAGGGCTTTAATGCTTCCAAACTTAATGAAGTTCTTGGTTTAGACACAAACGTTGAAGAAGCGGTTGTTCTTATGACTTTAGGCTACAGAGACGAAAAAGAAGATAGAACTTTGGCAAAAGCCAAGGTAAGACAACCTGCCGAAAAGTTTATCCGAAGAATTTGAGATACTCCCTCATTTTACAGTTTACAGCCTACTACATAGTATAGGAATATATAAAAAAAGGACTACACTGATTGCAGATGTAGTCCTTCGTTTTTTCTTAATGATAAAATCATTTTTTTGCTGCTTCGATTGAAACTTTGCGAAATTCTTTAAGTAATTTCTCTAGTGCCAGTGATGCTTTACGAGCACGTGCTCCGGCTGCTTTGTTACTTGCTTCAACTTGTAGTTCAGCATTTTTCTCGAATAGGTCGATTTGTTCTTTGATGTTGTCAAATAATTCCTTCATAACTTTAAAATTTTATAAATCGAAACAAAGATACTTCTTTCTTTGATATCTCAAAAGATTGCGGTTGTTTTTTTGCCCAAAAGTGCATAAATTCCACACTTTAGAGGTATTAATTGCAGTTTTAATTAATATTTTATGTTTTACCTGAATAAAATGATCACTAATTACACCAATCCCGGTATCTCTCACCCAATCCTTCCCCAGTCATATCTGTTGCCCGAAAGCCTGCTGAGTTGTCTTTTTAATATCGGGTGGTCGGCAAGAGAGAGGGTAGGGTCCTTCTCAATTACATCCTCGGCAACTTCACGGGCACGGTGAAGAATGTTGTTGTCGCGCACCAAATCGGCAATCTTAAGTGAGAAGGGGATACCACTTTGCTGAGTGCCTTCCAGATCGCCGGGTCCGCGTAGTTTTAGGTCGGCCTCAGCAATCACAAATCCGTCGTTGCTCTCGGTCATAATTTCCATACGTCTGCGTGTGTCGGCAGACAGTTCATAGGGAGTAATCAAAACACAATAAGATTGGTCGGCTCCGCGACCTACGCGCCCGCGCAACTGGTGCAGTTGCGATAAGCCAAACCTCTGTGCACTTTCTATTACCATAACAGAAGCATTGGGTACGTTTACCCCCACTTCAATCACAGTTGTCGAAACCATAATCTGAGCTTTGTTGCCAACAAATTGCTGCATCACCTCGTCCTTCTCTGCCGGTTTCATCCTCCCATGCATCTTTGCTACTTTAAACTCAGGAAATGCCTCACTTATATGTTTGTAGCCCTCCTCCAGATTTTTCAAGTCCAGCTTCTCGCTCTCCTCGATCAGTGGATACACTATATATGCCTGTCTGCCCACTTGCAGCTGCTGGCGTATAAATTGATACAGCGCACCCCGCTTCTGATCGTAGCGATGGAGCGTTTGAACAGGTTTTCTTCCCGGTGGCAGCTCATCAATCACCGACACGTCAAGGTCACCGTAAACAGTCATGGCAAGTGTTCGGGGAATTGGGGTGGCAGTCATTACCAACACATGTGGCGGATGTATGTTCTTCTCCCAAAGCTTGGCTCGCTGAGCCACACCAAAACGATGTTGCTCATCTATAATAACAAACCCCAGGTTTTTAAATTGCACAATGTTCTCAATCAATGCATGTGTGCCCAGCAATATGTCAATCTCTCCCGATTGCAAGCCTGCATGCAACTCCTCTCTATCCTTCTTTTTGGTAGAGCCGGTTAGCAAAGCCACTTTTACATCCATGCCTTCAAGCATTTCAGTAAAGGTTTCGAAATGCTGCGTGGCAAGAATCTCTGTTGGAGCCATCAGACAAGCCTGAAATCCATTGTCAAGAGCAATAAGTATGCACATCAGCGCAACCAGTGTCTTTCCGCTGCCCACGTCGCCCTGCAGCAAACGATTCATCTGCTGACCCGTGGCCGTATCTTTTCTTATCTCTTTTATTACCCGCTTTTGTGCTTCGGTAAGCGGAAAAGGTAATTTGTTTTTGTAAAACCCATTCAGGTGTTTGCCTACCTTTGTAAACACAAATCCATTCAGCTTGGCTTTTCTGTCCGAAGCATACCTTACTATGTTGAGTTGGATATAAAACAGCTCCTCAAACTTCAGTCGAAACTCTGCATCGCGCAATAGTGCGGGTGTCTGAGGAAAGTGAATATTATGGATGGCATCATGAAAGGGCAGGAGGTTGGCTGCTGCGATTACGTCTGCCGACAGTGTTTCCTTAAGAGTTTCTTTAATCATACCCAGGCCGCCTGCCACAAGCTTTTGCATCGCCTTTGAGTTGAGGTAGCCTCGCTTCATCTTATCAGTAGTGCTGTACATAGCCATGAAGCCTTCCGGGCGATCACTCTCCGAATTGTAGGGATCCACCTCAGGATGAGCAATATTCCATCGACTGCCAAATTGTGTCGGCTTTCCAAAAACGATATATTCCTGTCCTACCTTAAGTGAATTCTCGACATATCTAATACCCTGAAACCATACTAAGTCCAGAAAACCAGTTCCATCGGTAAAGTGTGCTATTAGTCGTCTTTTTCTGCCTTCTCCCACCATCTCAAAAGCTGTGATTCGCCCTTTGAGCTGAATGTACAGCATTGAGCTATCAACCTCATGTACATAATACATGCGGGTTCTGTCTATATATCGATATGGATAATAACGAAGCAAGTCTCCAAGCGTGAAAATGTCAGCCTCTTTATTAAGAAGCTCTGCACGTTTGGGACCCACTCCCGGAACAAATTTTATGTCTGTTTGTAAAATTCCCATTTCTGTATGGCAAACATAAAAGTATAAAAAAAGTTTGGGCAATCAAAATCACCCAAACTTACTTTTGTCTTTTATCTTTTTACTTTCGTCTTCTATCTAAGAATTTACCACGCAAACAACGGGTACTCCTTCATTGTCGTGTTCACTTTCTCCCTCACCGCAGCAATCACTTTGCTGTCTTCAGGATTAGAAAGAATAGTATCAACCATTTCCACAATTTCTCCCATCATATCTTCTTTCAGACCACGGGTTGTAATTGCAGGCGTTCCAAATCGCACACCTGATGTCTGGAATGGACTGCGACTGTCAAAAGGAACCATGTTTTTGTTTGTGGTAATGTCAGCTTCTACCAATAGGTTTTCGGCAGCTTTACCCGAAAGGTTGGGGAACTTGCTTCTCAAGTCAACCAGAATAAGGTGATTGTCTGTTCCTCCGGAGCTTACTCCATATCCTTTGTCCATAAATGCCTGAGCCATTACAGACGCATTTTTTATTACCTGCGACTGATAAATCTTGAATCCGGGTGACAGAGCCTCTGCAAATGAAACAGCTTTAGATGCTATCACGTGCTCAAGCGGACCACCCTGCATTCCGGGGAAAACAGCCGAGTCAAGCAAAGATGACATCATTCGAATCTCTCCCTTTGGAGTCTTAACGCCCCATGGGTTTTCAAAATCTTTACCCATAAGGATAATACCACCACGTGGACCTCTCAATGTCTTGTGTGTAGTAGATGTTACAATATGAGCATGTTTAACCGGATTGTCCAGCAGTCCCACAGAAATCATACCTGCCGGATGCGCCATGTCAACCATGAGTAGTGCGCCAATCTCGTCGGCCACCTTGCGAATGCGCGCATAATCCCACTCGCGCGGATATGCAGATGCACCTGCAATAATCATTTTGGGACGTTCTTTACGAGCCACAGCTTCCAGTTGGTCATAGTCAACTCGCTGATCTTCTTCCTTTACGTTATATTCAAGAGCGTGAAACATCAAGCCCGAGAAATTCACCGGAGAACCATGAGTAAGGTGTCCCCCGTGTGAAAGGTTTAGTCCAAGGAATTTGTCACCCGCTTTCATGCATGCCAGAAAAACTGCAGCATTAGCCTGTGCCCCCGAGTGAGGCTGAACGTTTGCCCATTCGGCATCGAACATCTCTTTTACACGGTCAATGGCAAGTTGTTCACTCATGTCAACTACCTCGCACCCCCCGTAATATCTTCTGCCCGGATACCCTTCAGCATATTTATTAGTTAATACAGAGCCCATAGCCTCCATAACCTGATTGCTTACAAAGTTCTCAGACGCGATCAACTCTATACCCTTGAGCTGACGCTGTCTCTCCATTTCGATAATTTCGAAGATCTTATTATCTCTTTTCATTTTAAAAGTTGTTAGTATTGAGAAAATTGTTGCAAATGTAGTGAATTTCTTAACAAAAAAAGACTATTTGCTATTAATTGCTTCACTTTGTTGTGATTTAGTCAGCTTTTCTTGGATTCTGTAATACTAATGATGCTATTTATATATAATCGAATCTTGCTGTGAAAAAACGGAGCTGCCTTGGTTCATAAACAAATTTCAATCCTCTAATTTGCTCCTTGCGATTGTAAAGATTAATTACGGCATCAGCCACCACATCCAGATGTCTGTAGGTATAAGCTCTGCGTGGTATTGTAAGTCTCACAGTTTCCAACTTTGGACGGTGATTTTCACCTGTATCCTTGTCTCGTCCTGCCGACACAATTCCCCGCTCCATGGCACGTACGCCCGATTCAACATACAGGCTTGCTGCCAGACTCTGGGCAGGGAAGTGCTCCTGAGGAATATGTGGACAAAAACGTCTTACGTCAAGAAATATTGCATGACCGCCCGATGGTTCAACAATAGGCACACCTGCAGCTCTAAGTTTATCTCCGAGATAACGTACCTGTTTCACTCTATGCTCTATGTACTCAAACTGTACCGACTCTTTCAGTCCCACAGCCATTGCCTCCATATCTCTTCCGGTCATACCGCCGTATGAGGGCATCCCTTCATAAACAACCACCAGCTCCTTTGCCTGCTCGAACAGTTCCTCATCATTCATACAAAGAAAACCACCAATATTTACCAGACAGTCTTTTTTCCCGCTCATGGTGCAGCCGTCTGCATAGCTAAACATCTCCCTCACAATATCTTTTATGGTCTTATCCTCAAACCCTTTTTCCTGTTCTTTGATGAAATATGCATTTTCCACACATCGGGTGGCATCATAATATACCTTTATATTGTACCTGTTTGTCAGCTCGCGTACCTCGCGCATGTTTTTCATAGATACCGGTTGCCCGCCCGCCAGATTCACAGTTACCGCCAGACATACATACGCAATATTCTCAGCACCTTTGTCGTCGATCAGCTTTTGCAGTTTGTCGAGGTCGATATCTCCCTTGAATGGGATGTTGAGTGCCGCATCGTGAGCTTCATCTCTGATAATGTCAACGAATATTCCTCCGTTGCGCTCCTGATGATACCTTGTTGTGGTGAAATACATATTACCCGGCACATATTGCCCTTGTTTAATAGCTATTTGCGATAGCAAATTCTCCGCACCTCGTCCCTGATGGGTTGGAACAATATGTTTGAAGCCGAATATCTCCTGCACTGTTTCTTCCAGATGCCTGAAGTTGCGACTGCCCGCATATGCCTCGTCTCCCATCATCATGGCAGCCCATTGCTTGTCGCTCATTGCGTTGGTACCGCTGTCGGTCAGCAGGTCGATATAAACATCTTCTGAATTGATAAGGAATGTGTTGTAACCGGCTTCTTTGATAACTTTCTCCCGCTCTTCGCGCGAAATCATCTTTACAGTTTCTACAGTTTTAATACGGTAAGGCTCCGCAGGGTATTTGTTTAAGTTCATAATGTAAGTTTTTTAGTTTATGGTTATTGATTTACCCTACAAATGTAACGAAAACTGAAAGTATTACAAAGAAAAATGTCAGCAAAAACGGCCGATTAAGTGTTAAATCGGCCGTTTGTTTTGTCTAATTGGTATTATATATATTGTAGTGCTAATCACATCAGCAAATCAGGCCTCAGCCTTTTGGTGCGCTCAAGCGACTGCTCCAGGCGCCACTCGTCAATCTTGCGTTCATGCCCCGACAGCAGAATGTCGGGCACCTTCCAACCCTTATATTCTGAAGGGCGAGTATAAACCGGAGGAGCAAGCAGGTTGTCCTGAAATGAGTCGGACAGAGCCGACTGCTCATCGCCAATTACTCCGGGAATAACTCTGATGACTGCATCGGCAATTATGGCGGCAGCCAGTTCGCCGCCTGTCAGCACAAAGTCGCCAATGGATATTTCGCGTGTGATGAGGTGTTCACGCACTCGATAGTCCACACCCTTGTAGTGACCACACAAGATGATGATGTTTTTCATCATTGACAGTTGGTTGGCAGAGTTTTGTGTAAACTGTTCTCCGTCGGGCGAGGTAAATATCACCTCGTCATATTCGCGTTGTGATTTTAGGTGCGATATGGCACGGTCGATAGGCTCTATCTGCAACACCATACCCGCTTCGCCACCAAAGGGATAATCGTCCACCCGATTGTGCTTGTCCAGCGTGTAGTCCCGCAGGTTGTGAAGCTCAATTTTTGCCAATCCCTTATCTTGTGCCCTCTTCAGTATTGAGGTGCTTATTGCTCCCTCAAGCATTTCGGGCAAAACTGTAATAATATCTATTCTCATTGTAATAATCTTAATCGTTACATACTTCCGCTGCTTCCGCTTTCCTGCGAACTCTCACCCTGCATCAAATCCTCATTGCTGATAGAGCGCTGAACTCTTTTCACTGACGACTTCAGATCACCAAAGCGATAAGTAACACTCAGGCGGAATGAACGCATTGGGTTTTGAACAACCATTTTTTGTGTAAAGCCTTCGCCCTTTGTGGTTGTTCTGAACTCTCTAAATTTATTAAACGGAGTAGTGGCATTGAGCGAAATATCCATCTTCTTATTAAATAAACTCTTCACAGCACTAAATGAGTAGAAGTAAAATGCAGACTGGCGGGTTTGCAAATCTATATTGCTGGTAAACAACCCGCCGTTGGCACTCAGTCTCAAATCTTTGGGTAGTGTAAATGTAATACCGCCAAACCCTCTGCCCGAAAAACCATTGTTTCTCAGTGACGAATCCTCCGTGCTCTGTATATCGGTATAGTTTACTGAACCGTTAAAGTTCATGCGTACAACAGTGGTAGGCGTCCAGCTGAAAAATCCATCCAATCCAACGGTCTGATTCTTTCCTATATTCTTATATGTATTGTTAGTAACTCCTTCCTCATCCACAAAAATGTAAGACGAAATGGCATTGTTTGTAATAGAATACCTAAGTGATGCATTTAGATTTACTTTCTGAGCAAATGAACCAAAGTTTACATTAAAGTTGTGAGTATGTTCTGCATCCAGATTTGGATTACCGTATCTTATATTGCTTGGGTCGGCATTGTTTACATAAGGATTAAGGTACCATATCCCCGGGCGGGAAATACGCATATTGTATCCCCATCTCAAGTTCTTTGTCATACCAAGTTGGTGTGAAAATGCAGCCGACGGCACCACGTCAAAGAAATGAGAGTGCACCAAAGTATCGTTTTGTGCAGTCATAAAATGAATATCCTGCTCCGTGTGTTCGCCTCTGGCACCGAGTTTAATACCCACCTTGCCCACCTTGAGCGTGTAGCCTGCATATCCCGATGCAATTCTTTGTTCGTGATCAAGGTCGTTTTTGCGAACCAAATCATCAGCCCATACACCTGTGGCAGGATCATAAAACTGATTGTCGCCGCGACTTGAATTATCTCTGAAAATATATTTGAAGCCAGCCTCGATGCTGTGTTTGTCATTCAGCGGATTCACATAGTCCACCTGCCCCGTGTGCTCTTTGCCTCCGGCATCGTTTATGCTTTTCATTTTGTATCCGTCGGCATACCAGAAGTCATCACCCTCCACATTGGTGTAGCTGCTTTCAAACTCACTGTCGTTGGGACTTCTTTCAAATCTGTATGACAAGGTAAGCATCTCGCCCTTCTTTTTGAAATTGCGCTGATAGTCGGTAGAGAAATTGATACCTCCCATTTTGTTCTTTGTATTGTTGTTCATCAGATAAGAGTAGCTGCGTATCCCGGTGGAAAGAGCCTCCTGGTGAGAATTCGACTTGAAGTTACCCCCAAAATGTCCGATGCTAACGTTGAACAGATTCAGCGTATCAGGCTCATAGCTTAGCGATCCGTTATAGAATAGTCCCCCTCCGTTGCTCTTGTTCTTTCCGGTTTGTGTCAGGTTGCTCTCGGGGTTAGGGCTAAACTCCACACGCTCAGAAGTCATATCGCCTGCAGGGCGGTTATGATAAAAATAGCTTCCGTTGCCCGTAAATCCTACTTTGCCATACTTTAACGACAGATAGGCATTCCCGCCATATCCGCCAAATGTATCACCGTTGGCACCTACAGAACCTGAATATCCTTCATCCATACGTTTGTCGGTGATGATATTGATAATACCACCCACGCCCTCAGCATCATACTTTGCGCCCGGGTCGGTTATTACCTCTACATCCTTTACACTGTTGGCAGGCATACTCTTCAACACTTGCGAGGGATTGTTGGTAATCATGTTCGACGGCTTGCCGTTCATATATATCTTGAAACTTGACGAGCCTTTCAGTTGAATATTATCCTCGCCGTCAACAGTCACCATTGGCACTTTTCTCAACAGGTCAAGCACGTTTGAGGTTGACGACTCAGGGTCATCCTTGGCGTTATATGTAAGCTTGTCTATCTCCACTTTCACCAGCGGACGCTGTGCCACCACCTGCACTTCGTCAAGCTCAGTTGATTGTTCGCTCAATGCAATTTTACCCATATCCACAGGCTTCTTGTCGCCATTAATGTCCACCTTCTCTGTTTTACTGCTCATTCCCACAAAGTGAAATGTGAACAGGTAGTTACCTTCATTCAGTGATGTTGCAAACTTGCCTTTGTCGTCGGTAGCCAGTTTCTTGATTGAAGTGTCGGGTGCATTATCTTTTGCAATAGATATTGTGGCAAAGGGTAGCGGTGCGCTGGCATCATCAGTCAGCTGACCCGATATTTGAGTACTTTGCGCCACTGCTGTCAGTGTTGCTATTATAAGAAGTAGTGTAGTCAATAATTGTTTCATTGGTCAAAATTTATTTGGCGTCAAATTTAAGTAATATATTTTATAATTGTTGCTTGCAAGCATCAAGCCGCATCATAAAAAAGCTTATATATATTATATTAACTGTTTAGTCAAATATTTATTAGTTATAAAGAAGTAATATATAATGAGAATGATAATTGAGTATGATTTTTTTCATCATACTTGTAGGGAGATATTCAGTTTTTGTATAATTTTGCAGTGTAAATCAAACAAACGGGATGTAGCACAGTTGGTAGCGCGCCACGTTCGGGACGTGGAGGTCGGGTGTTCGAGTCACCTCATCCCGACTGTGCCTCCATCGGACAATGAGATTTACATCAAAAAGCACAATAATGTTTAATATCACCTTCCCTCAATATAATCCTCAAACACTAGCTGTGAAACTGAAACCATCGTCGGAAAAACTGCTGTTGCAGTCGGCTCATCCGTGGATTTACAGTGACAGCATCGATAAGATTAACAAAAAGGGAGAAGTGGGCGACATAGCGGTGCTGTTTCGTCAGAAAACAAACAAGGTGATGGGCGTTGGACTTTATGACCCCGATTCGCCAATTGTCATCAAAATGCTTCATTATTACGAAGGTGCAACTCTCAATAAACAATTATTTGAGACATTAATAAAGAAATCTTTTCAGATTCGCCAATCCCTGCTGCAAACTCAAACCAATAGTTATCGCCTTATCTTTGGCGAAAATGACGGCCTGCCCGGACTTATAACGGACGTATATGCCGATGTGGCTGTTGTGCAACTTCATTCTCCAATATGGCTTCCATATCTTGAGACCATTTGTGAAATCATAATAGAAACCACTCGTTGCACAAGTCTGGTGCTTCGTCTCAACAGACTTATGAATTCGATCGAAGATAATCCTTTCTTCGACGGTCAGTTATTGTATGGCAATCTCGAAAATGAGGTCGTAGTCTTTAAAGAACATGGCATTTTGTTTTCAGCCAACGTAATAAAAGGACACAAAACAGGATATTTCCTTGATCATCGCGACAATCGACGCAGGGTGGGGCAGCTGGCAAAAAACAAAACTATGCTTGATGTCTTTGCCTACGCAGGTGGTTTCTCGGTTCATGCGCTTGCAGGCGGTGCAAAAGAAGTTACAAGTGTCGATATCAGTAAGCAAGCCCTTGAGATGGCAACAGAAAACGCATTGCTAAATAA
>CAYFUQ010000009.1:0-59014 GCA_964346415.1 uncultured Proteiniphilum sp. | reverse complement strand
TTAACCGTTTTGAGCGAGTAATCGATCAGTTAGAATATCGCAAACAGCTGATATTAGATGAACTTCGCGACTCTGACGTGTATGTGGATTTGATTGGAGCAGTTATTGGCAGAGGTGGACTGTTGAGCCCTATTCCATCCGGAGTGTATAGGGTTAATGAGAAAATGATTAAAGAACTCAGAGAACCCCACACACGTGAACATGCAAGCAATCTTGGAGCTCTTATTGCTTTTGACATTGCTAAAATATTGCCAAATGCCGAAGCATTTATTGCCGACCCTGTTGTGGTTGATGAATTAGATCCTATTGCAAGATACTCAGGACATCCCGATTTCGACAGAATATCAATTTTCCATGCTTTAAATCAAAAATCTATAGCCAGAACCTATGCAAAATCAACAATGAAAGAGTATGAAGACCTGAATCTTATAGTCGTTCATCTAGGTGGCGGTATCACTGTTGGAGCACACAAGAGAGGTCGTGTTATTGATGTTAATCAGGGATTGGATGGAGATGGTCCTTTCTCACCGGAGCGATCAGGTACTCTTCCTGCAGGAGCATTAATAAAAGCAGCATTTAGCGGAAAACACACTCTCCCTGAAATGCAGGATATGCTTATAGGGAAGGGTGGAATGGTAGCTTATCTGGGAACCAACGATACATATTTGGTTGAGCGTGACGCTAAAGACGGCGATAGAAAAAGTATCGAGATTATGCAGGCCATGGCCTATCAGGTTGCCAAGGAGATTGGGGCCATGTTCACCGTTCTCAAATGCGATGTAGATGCAATTCTTATTACAGGTGGCATTGCAAACAGTATGTGGTTTTGTAACCTGATTCAGGAAAGAGTATATAAAATTGCCCCTGTTCACATTTATCCCGGACAGGATGAGATGCGTGCACTGGCAGAAAATGCAAGTCTGGCCCTTTCAGGGGAAATAGAAATAAAAGAATATTAGAAACTATGTATGACTAACAAGAAAAAGCACTTACCGAAACTATCGATAAGTGCTTTGTTTTAGAATGTGATCCGAGCGGGATTCGAACCCACGACCCACAGCTTAGAAGGCTGTTGCTCTATCCAGCTGAGCTACCGGACCATTCAATTCTGAAATTGGAATACAAAAGTAAACTAAATATCAGAATAAAAAAAATTATGAACTGTTATTTGTTTGATTTTAAAGATTCACCATGCTAAATTATAATACTCCTTGCGATATCATCGCACGAGCTACTTTCATAAAACCGGCAATGTTTGCCCCTTTGGCATAGTTTATATAACCATCTTCCTCTGTTCCATACTTCACGCAGCTATCGTGTATATTGCTCATAATAGATTTCAGTTTTTCGTCAACCAGAGCTGCATCCCAACTCAAACGCTCTGAGTTTTGAGTCATTTCAAGTCCCGATACCGAAACTCCGCCTGCATTTGCCGCCTTACCCGGTGCATAAAGAATTTTGTGTTGCTGAAAAATATCAATCGCTTCAGGTGTACTCGGCATATTTGCCCCTTCCGACACCGCTATTACTCCGTTTTTCATCAAAGCTTCAGCATCTTCTTTGTCTATTTCATTTTGAGTGGCAGAGGGCAGGGCAATATCTCCTTTTTCAGCCCATGGTCGCTCACCTTCCACATATTTGCAACCATATTCTTCTGCATACTCTTTGATTCTTCCGCGATAAAGATTCTTCAACTCCTTCACGTACTCAAGCTTTTCAAGAGTGATTCCCTCAGGATCGTATATATAACCGTCCGAATCTGAAAGAGAAACGGGTATTGCCCCCAGTTCAATTAGTTTTTCACAAGTATATTGTGCCACATTTCCCGAACCGGAAACCAAACAACGCTTTCCTTTTAGGTCTATATTTCGTGTTTCAAGCATTTGCTTTAAAAAATACACATTACCATAGCCGGTAGCCTCCGGACGAAGCACTGAGCCTCCAAATTCACGTCCCTTGCCTGTAAATGCACCCGTAACTTCTTCAGACAGTTTTTTGTATTTGCCATACATATATCCTACCTCTCTTCCGCCAACACCTATATCTCCTGCCGGTACATCCTTGTCAGGACCAATATTTCGCCACATACCTTCTATAAATGCCTGGCAAAACCGCATCATCTCTCCTTCAGACTTACCCCGAGAAGAAAAATCAGAACCTCCCTTGGCTCCTCCCATAGGCAGAGTGGTGAGTGCATTTTTGAAAGTCTGTTCGAATGCCAAAAACTTTAGAATGGATGGTGTCACAGACGAGTGAAATCTGATACCTCCTTTGTATGGACCTATAGCATTATTGTGCTGAACTCTATATCCCATATTGTTGCGCACATTGCCTGCATCATCTATCCAGGTTACTCTAAATGTATGTATCTTATCCGGAATGATAATTCTTTCAAGTATGTTGTATTTTTCAAATTCAGGGTGTTGGTTATATACCTCTTCTATAGTTTCCACTACCTCTTCCACAGCCTGATGATATTCAGGTTCATTGGGAAAACGCATCTTTATTTGTTGCAATACCTCTTTTGGTTTCATTTATGTGATATTTTATTATGTCATCTATATAGCGGTTATGCTATACAAAATGTTCGGTAAAGATATAAATAATTAGCAAAATATTTATATTTCACTTCAATTCTTTCAATTTGAGTTTTTATTATTTTCTCAGATTCTTATAAATAGGTATGAATACTATTGCTCCCGACAATATAATTGATAAGATAGTGTAAGCATTTATTACAGCATTTGTCAATATAAACCCCACCAAAATTACCCACAGGATTGCTATAAAACCAAACTGATTTTTTGAGAATGTACGTTTAGCCATAATTATATAGTTATATGAATGACAAAGATAACAAAAAAACGGGAGCGTAATTTCTTACATCTCCCGTTTTTACTACCATAATATGTGGTTGTTTGCTATTACATTAATACTTTAGCTTCGATTTCTCTTCCACGTCTTTGTTATCTCTAACAGGCACAAGAGTGAATCCCCACTTGTAGTTGTTGTTGGCCGGAATCGAATATTCAGGCAGCGGACGAGCGCCCCAGCTGTTATATCCTGCCACACCTTGCTGCTTCATATCTACGCATACCTCCACAAAGTCACGCGGTGTAATATCGTTAATATGAGTTTGTCTCGGCTTTTTGTTTTTGGCATCAGCATCGTTCTTCGCTGCAATTTCTTCGCTGCTAAAGTTATTCCACTGATATGGACGATTGGTGTTTTCCTCCGAATCGAAGTCTTCAATAGAGTTTCTGAGTGCATTGAAACCGATAGTTTCGTCTGCAACAACCATAAGTCCTGCCTTATCTCGCAATGCAACCCAACGCGTATCCGTTCTGTGCCCGTTTTCCTGTGGGCGTACATATGGGAAGTACATATCTTCAGCAGTAGTGTTATACAAACCTACCTTAGAACCTGAAGCTCTGTCAATATAGTTCTCACCCGGACCGCGACCAAAGTATTCTACCTTATTCATAGATACAGGCAATCTGAAACGAACTCCAATTCTTGGAACCTCAATTCCTGATGAAGTCTTTCTTGCAGCTGCCGCTTCGGGAGAATATGTAGCAGTCAGAGTTGCTTCCGAAGCATCTATATCTTTTGCCTCCATTTCAGTAGAGTGGAACTCAACATCAACTTTTACAATACCTGACGGATTGATATTATATGTAACGGTGAACAGGTTTCCTGCAGCCAGCAGATAATTTACTTCCAGAACCACATTGTCCCCATCTTTCACAGCTTTTGCATCTGTTACGTTGAAGTTTTTGCTGGATTCTTTCCATACCTGCAATCTGTTGGGGTTGCCATTTCCATAGTCATTATCATTAGGAGCGCGCCAGAAGTTTGGCTGTATTCCAAATCCCTTGTTGAAATACTCTGTGCCACGCACTTTGTATGAGGTAACAATTCCGCTCTTTTTGTCGAATGTGAAGTTCACTTTCGATGATTTCACATCTATAGTGTTACCCTGCTCGTTAATCTTCAGTTCAGGATTCTTTGAGTTATCTGCAAATACACCCTTTGGTGCTTCAACAGGTAATTTGTATTGCTCTATAGCTACCACATAATTTGCCGGTATCAATTCAGTTGCCTTCATGCGAATTACTTCGAAGTTAATGAAATACTCTACCCCTGCTTTCGGTGTTACCTTATTCAAAGGAATAGTAACTTCTGCCGATTGTTGCGGGTTAAGAGACACGGGTAATGCCGATTCCTCAATTACTTTACCGTTCTCAGTAATGTTATATTTAAAACTGAAGTCATCAGTATTGCTAAAGTATTGACGATTTATTACTCTAAACACACCTTTATCCAAATCTACTGCTTCGAATGCAAAATCCTGATGAACATATTTCACTTCAGCCATAGAAGGGTGGGGGTTACGGTCAGGATTAACCAATCCGTTGATAAGGAAGTTACCATCACTTGGAGTGTCGGGACCACCATAATCGCCACCATAAGTATAATACAATACTCCATTCTCATCATAAGCTTCCATTCCCTGATCTACCCAGTCCCAGATATATCCGCCCTGCAGGTTAGGATATTTATAGATAGCTTCCCATTGTATATCCAGGTTACCGTTTGAGTTACCCATTGCGTGCGAATATTCTGAAGGAATGATTGGTCTGTCACTTCCGTTCTTGCCAATTTCTTCCAGCCATGCAGCGCTTGGATATTGCGGCACATACATATCAGTATTCATTTCCCACAGCGAGCGCTCATAGTTCACAGGTCTGTTCATCATGCTGCGCTCCTGTTCTTTCAGATATTTATAAGTGTGATAGAAATTAATTCCGTTACCTGCTTCGTTACCCAACGACCAGATTGTTACTGACGGATGATTCTTATTGCGCTCAAACATGTTTACGGTTCTGTCCATATGTGTCTGTTCCCACTCAGGATGTTTCGACAATGACTCATGACCATAATACATACCGTGCGATTCGATATTCGCTTCATCATATACATAAAATCCAAGTTCGCTACATAGTTCGTAGAATCTGCGCGATTGTGGGTAGTGAGCCAGACGAACAGTATTAATGTTATGCAACTTCATCAGTTCGAAGTCTCTTCTCATAACATCTTCTGTCATGTAGTGACCTGTTTTGGGATTGGTTTCGTGAATATTCACACCTTTCAGTTTTATAGGCTGACCATTCACCAAGAACAATCTGTCAACTCTGTCACCTGTTTTTACAGGCTTAATTTCAAATCTGCGGAAACCCACACTATATGGTACCACTTCCGAAATCTCACCGTCGCTGTGCTTTACAGTCATAAGCAGTTTATACAGATTCGGATGCTCCGAAGTCCATGTCTTAACATTAGGAATCTGAGCTTCAAATGTAACAGCATTCTCGCCGTTGTTTTGAACACCAATTTCCTTTGTTCCTGTAGCTACAGTATTACCCGCATCATCAATAAGCTCATATGTAACATCTCCATAACCTACTTTTCTTGTGAAGTTATGTACAGTAGTTTCCAGCTTGAAGATACCATTCTTGTAGCTGTCATCAAGAGTAGAAGTCACTCTGAAATCATGAAGTGCAAATTTGGGTTGTGACCATAGGAATACATCACGCTCTATACCGCTGATTCTCCAGAAATCCTGCGCTTCAAGATATGAACCGGTACTCCATCTGAATATTTTTATAACCAAAGAGTTTGTACCCGTATTCACATATTTGTTGATTTTGAACTCAGCAGCTGTCTTCGAGTCCTCGCTGTAACCAACTTCTTTACCGTTAATATATACATACACCCCCGACTTTGCACCGTCAATGGTAAGGAATATATCACGGTTGTCCCAGTCTGCCGGAATCTCAATCTCTCTTCTGTAAACACCTACCGGGTTTTCTTCGGGGAGATAGGGTGGGGCCATCTTTGGGAATCTTGTCTTGGGATCGCGCTCCACAAATTCGTAAGGGTGATTCACGTAAAGCGCCGTACCATAACCCTGTATTTCCCAGTTGCCAGGAACCTCGATTTTCTTCCAGTTATCCAATGCAACTGTTGAGTCCGTAACATTTTCCGGAAGCTGTTTATATCCATCAACGAAGTAAAAGTCCCATGTTCCGTTCAGAGAAATGTGATATTTACTATCATCAAATTTCTTTGCATCCAAAGCTTCGGCTTTGCTCTCATAAGTCATAAACTGCGTACGTGGATGCTGTTTGTTTACCTGAACCACGTTAACGTCCTGCCAGTATGGCTTTGTCCTTTGGTTGGAAGTCATTCTGTTTTCCTGGCCCAATGCTATTGAAGAGGAAAGAATCCAAACTGCCGACATTAATGATAAAAGTCTGAATTTCATTGTTACTTGTTTTATAATTATTGTTTATTCTATTATATCACTCAACAGAGTGTCTGCAAGGCGGCTTGCACCCACTCTAAATAATTTATTGTTCATCCACTCTTCACCCAACACACTTTTCACAACTGTGTAGTACTTCACAGCATCTTCCGTAGTTGACACACCTCCCGAAACCTTAAGTCCCACTTTGGTGCCAGTCTTCTTGTGATAAGATTTTATTGCCTGCGCCATTGTATATACTGCAGCCAAAGATGCTCCCGGATATTCTTTGCCCGTTGATGTCTTTATGAAATCTGCACCGCTATAGAGCGAAAGGATCGAAGCATCGTGTATGTTTTTCACACTCTTCAATGCACCTGTTTCAAGAATCACCTTCAGTAATGCATCTTTACAAGTTTCCTTCACCTCACTTATTTCCTCACACATCTCCTCATATTCTTTTTCCAAAAACATTCCGAGATTCATCACAATATCTATTTCATTTGCTCCGTCTGCAAGTGCAAGCGCCGCTTCAGCAACCTTAATCTCCGTGAAGGTTTGAGAGTTTGGGAACCCTGCAGCCACTGCAGCTACTCCCACGTTTGCAATCAATGTGTCTTTCACTGTTTTTGCAAATCTGGGATAAACGCATATTGCCGCCACATTATCCAGTTCAGGATGCTCATCCTCAAACTTATTTACACGTTCTGTGAATTTCCAAACTTTCTCTTTGCTGTCTGTACTGCTTAGCGTTGTAAGATCAATACAGCTGTATATTCTTTTATAAACCTCTATATTATTGTTTTCATCATAGTGATCAGCAATAATTTGATTTACCGCCTCCTCTACCTGTGCGTCAGTTTTGTTGAAACGATGTGCATTTAATGCATCATTATATTTATTTGGCTCCATAACTGTAATGTATTTATGAGTTTGAGTTTATTTTAATTTCTTATTGTCTAAATGTCTTTGCGAGTCCCTTGCCGTCTTCTTCTCAATATTGTCAGCTATTGCCTGCTCAAGATTCACCCCTGTTTGGTTGGCAATAGCCATCAACACCCACAGCACGTCAGCAAGTTCGTCCGCTATATTATTGTTTTGTTCTTCTTTCTTAAATGATTGATCGCCATAAGTGCGAGCCATTATACGCGCCAGTTCTCCAACCTCTTCTGTCAAAATTGCCATATTGGTAAGCTCACTAAAATATCTGACACCATAGGTCTTAATCCAGCTGTCAATCATCTTCTGTGCTTCTGTTATTGTCATTTTCTGAATATTTAAAGTTACTATTCCTTCTCTTTAGAGTCCATCCAAATCGTAACCGGACCGTCATTTATAAGGTTAATCTGCATATCAGCACCAAACTCACCTGTTCGTGCTTTTTTTCCTGATTCATTATTAATCCCCTCTACAAACTTTTCATATAGTGGAATTGCAATTTCGGGTTTTGCAGCGCGAATGTAAGATGGTCTGTTACCTTTCTTGGTGCTGGCATGCAATGTAAACTGAGATACTACCATTATCTCACCATCCACATCCAGTACCGATTTGTTCATCACACCATTTTCATCATCAAAAACTCTGAGGTTTATTATTTTTCTTACCAGATAGTTGATGTCATCATCATCATCAGAATCTTCTATACCCAGCAGAACCAGTAATCCATTTCCTATTGCACCCCCATTATGACCATTAACAATAACAGATGCTTTAGATACTCTTTGAATTAATACACGCATTTCTTTATAACTTTAATACTAATATATGCATTTTATCAAAATGACTATGCTCTATATTTAATTATTTTATAATAAGTTACAAAAATACACATATCTTTTTATAAATTCTAATTGAATCTCTTCATTAAGTAAAATTATTAATCATCTTTACCCTCGATCCAATTCATTATAACTTTTGCCCTGCTTTTGCCTATCAATTCTTCAAGCTCGCTTTGTTCAGCCTCTTTTATTCTCTTTATACTCTTGTAGTGAGTTAGCAGTTTTTTCTTGGTTGTAGGTCCTATTCCCTTAATATTGTCTAGACCGGAAGTCACCTGTTTTTTACTCCGTTTTTTTCTGTGGTGCGACAAACCAAAACGATGCGCTTCGTTTCTAATTTGCTGAATCAATTTCAGAGTCTCCGAATTCTTATCAATGTATAGCGGAACCGAGTCGAATGGGAAATAAATCTCCTCCAAACGCTCTGCAATGCCAATTACTGCAACTTTGCCGTAAATGCCAATTTTCTGCATTGTTTTCACAACAGCGCTCAATTGCCCTTTACCTCCGTCAATAACAATGAGTTGCGGTAGTTTTTCACCCTCGTTAAGCACGCGAGAGTAGCGTCTTTCGATAACCTCCTGCATAGATGCGTAATCATCGATGCCTGTGACGCTCTTAATGTTGAAATGTCGATACTTCTCTTTCGCCGGTTTTGCTTTTTTAAAAACCACACAAGCAGAAACCGGACTCTCGCCCTGAATGTTTGAATTGTCAAAACACTCAATATGGAATGGAATTTCTTTTAAGTTCAAATCTTTTTGAACCGTTGTCAAAATTCTCATTGTTCTTTGTTCTGGATTTAGCATTTCAGATTTCTTCAACTTGTCAACCTTATATTGCTTTACATTCTTGATTGACAAATCCAGAAGTTTTCTCTTGTCCCCTCTTTGCGGAATTGTGAATGTTACATTTGAGATTTTCAAATTTGGAATAAAAGGAACGATTATTTCTTTCGACTCGCTTTCGAATCTTTGTCTCATCTCCATTATTCCCAAACCCAATAAATCTTCGGGCGATTCATCAAGCTTCTTTTTATATTCAAAAGTATAAGCCTGAACAATCGATCCGCTCGATACATGAAAGTAATTAATAAATGCAGAACTTTCATCTTCGTCAAAAGAGAACACATCAATGTTGTAGTTAATGCTGCTAACCACCTGCGATTTCTCACGAAAGTTTTTCATTAGCATCAGCTTTTCCTTCATATCCTGCGCCTCTTCAAATCTCAGCTCCCCGGCCAAAAACTCCATCCTGTCGCTCATCTTCCTTTCAATTATAGATATATTCCCTTTAAGGATTTCTATAACCTCCTCTATATTCTTATTATAATCGTCCAAGGAAATATAACCAACACAAGGAGCATCGCACATCTTTATATGATACTGAAGACACACATTAAATTTTCCAGCCTCAATATTTTCAGGCGTCAGGTTAAGACGACAAGTTCTAATCTTATATACCTTTCTCAGCATTTCCACCAAAGTGTCAACTGCATGAACGGAAGTGTATGGTCCAAAATATTTAGATCCATCCTTCACAACTTTTCTTGTTTTAAATACTCGCGGGAAATACTCATTTTTCACTACAATATACGGATACGATTTATCATCTTTCAGCATAACATTGTAGCGTGGTTGAAGTTCTTTTATCAGATTGTTCTCAAGTAAAAATGATTCCTCCTCATTATTTACAACAATATATTTTATCTTTCTGATGTTCCTTACCAGAACTCTTGTCTTAACGTGATCGTGATTTTTATTAAAATATGAAGCAACTCTTCTTTTCAAATTCTTTGCTTTGCCAACATAAATAACTGTTTCCTTTTTGTCAAGAAACATATAACACCCCGGATCATTTGGGATGATGGAAAGAGTCTGTTTTATATCTTCATTCATACTACAAAAATAAGATAAATGAGTAGAAAAACAAACACCCCATCTGATATTGTACAGACAGGGTGTTCTGGATTTGAGCAAACTGCTCTATGGCTTTTTCAACTATTTTGAGTTGTCTCGCGTTCGCCTGTTATATTTTGTATTTCAATAATGAATCCAATTCTATATCATCGTTGAAAAGATCTCTCCCTTTCAGGTCTTCAAGTTCTATAAGGAAGTTGATAAATATATTCTTCACCCCCATCTTTTTTACCAGCTTATGTGCAGCAACCATTGTTCCGCCCGTAGCCAATAAATCATCATGAATTAAAACCACATCGTCGGGGCTAAGTGCATCTTCATGAATTTGAATTGCATCCTCACCGTATTCTTTTGTGTAGGTTTCTTCGATAACTTTGTAGGGCAATTTCCCCGGTTTTCTCACAGGAATAAATCCCGCACCCAATCTTATAGCCAAAGCAGGTCCCATAAAAAAGCCCCTTGACTCTATACCCACAACTTTTGTTATTCCTCTGTCTTTATACTTTTCGTAAAGTATGTCCGACAAATCCTTCAAATGCTCGGGCGATTGGAATAGGGTGGTGATGTCCTTAAATTGGATTCCCTCTATCGGGAAATCCGGAATGTTTCTTACAGCATTCCTTAAACTTTCTATGCTCATTTTTTTATTTTTGTAAATGTTCCACGTGAAACATTTTTTGTTTATCTTCCTAGTAGTACGAGTAGTACAGAAATATCATTGGGCGAAACTCCGGGAATTCTACTTGCTTGCGCTATAGTTTCGGGATTAATAGAAGTAAGCTTTTCTCTTGCTTCCGTAGATAGCGATTGGATCGTTGAATAATTAAATCTGTCTTTGATTTTAATATCTTCCAGGCGCGACAGCTTTTCGGCCATGGCTTGTTCCCTCTTTATATAGCCGTCATATTTTATCTTTATATCTGCCGATTCTATAATCTCTTCTCTTCGGGATTCTATCGAATCCAACACTTCGCGGAGCGGAGCAACCGCTTCCGCCATTACCGACAAATCGATATGCGGACGCAAAATCAAGTCAATAAGTTTCACCCCCTGTCGCAGCGGAGCTGTGGCAATCTTTTCCAGATAAGGATTAATTCTATCAGCCTTGATAGAAAAGTTGGTCACAAAATCAACAATCCTTTCCACTTCAGCTCTCTTCTTATTCAGCAAATCCAATCTGTGAGAAGAAGCCAATCCCAGCTCATAACCTTTTTTTGTCAGTCGCTCATCCGCATTGTCCTGTCTCAACAATATACGATATTCTGCTCTCGACGTAAACATTCTGTAAGGTTCGTCCACCCCTTTTGTTATAAGGTCGTCAATCAAAACTCCAATATAAGCCTCGTCTCTTCGCAGCGTAAATTCATTTCCGCCGTGGCAATTTATATGCGCATTAACTCCCGCAATCAATCCCTGACCTCCCGCTTCTTCATAGCCGGTGGTACCATTAATTTGTCCTGCAAAGAAAAGATTCTTCACCGTCTTTGTCTCCAGGGTAGGGTGTAGTTGTCGCGGATCAAAGAAGTCATATTCTATAGCATATCCCGGTCGGAATATATGAACGTTTCTGAAAGCCGGAATCTCTTGAAGAGCTTTGATTTGCTTATCCATATTTAGCGAAGAAGAAAAACCGTTCAGATAATATTCGTGCGTATTAACCCCCTCAGGTTCCAGGAAAAGCTGATGACTTGTTTTGTCCGAAAAAGTAACAATCTTAGTTTCGATACTCGGGCAATATCTAGGACCTATACTTTGAATCTGTCCGCTATACATTGGCGAATCTTCTATACCGTCGCGCAAAATGTCATGAACCTTTGGCGACGTATATCCAATCCAGCAACTAAGCTGCGGCAGCTCTCTGCTCACATCGTCAAGATAAGAATATTTGTGGAAATCATCCTCACCTTTTTGTTCTTCAAGCAGTGAGAAATCCACACTTCTGCCGTCAACCCTCACAGGCGTTCCGGTTTTCATTCTGTCCGTTGTGAATCCCATTTCAATCAACTGCTCAGTCATTCCATACGAAGAAGGGTCGGCCATACGCCCCCCGGCAAACTGCACTTTACCAACATGAATCAGTCCATTCAAAAATGTACCAACAGTCAGCACCACTGCCTTTGCTTTAAATTCAACCCCCATACGAGTAACAACACCCGTCACCGCGCCATCCTCAAAAGTCAGCCTCGTAACAGTGTCCTGCCACATATACAAGTTGGGCGTATTTTCTATAATATATCTCCATTCCCGGATAAACTTCACACGATCGTTTTGAGTACGCGGGCTCCACATTGCAGGACCTTTCGAACGATTGAGCATCCTGAACTGGATAGCAGTTTTGTCGCTCACTATTCCCATTTGTCCACCCAGCGCATCAATTTCACGAACAATCTGCCCCTTGGCAATTCCGCCCACGGCAGGGTTGCAACTCATCTGTGCAATATTGTTCATATCCATTGTTATGAGCAAAGTCTTTGAGCCCAGATTAGCTGCAGTAGTTGCCGCTTCGCTTCCCGCATGTCCGGCACCTATTACAATTATATCGTATTTAAAATCCATTATTCCAAATTGATTTGAGGATACAAACTTACTAAAAAAGTGCGTATCTTTTGCACAAGCAATTAAAAATCAACGATACAAACGTTCTAATAGTAGTTAATGTTCGGAAGAAAAGTGCAGGTTATATAAATGTAAGTTACAAAAGAGTAAGTTATAAAATTGTAACTTATCGAAGAGTAACTTACAAAACACTTAGCTCATAGTTTTATTACTCACTGGGTCTAGTTGTTTGCAGCAGTGATAGTAACATATCAAGTGGGTAGTAGCACTACCCACTTGTCTTTATATACCTAATGCTTTTTTAATTGATATGATTTGAGTAATTTTGACCTTAGAGAAGATAAACACACAATTCTAAGATAATATCTATGGCTACCAACAAACACGCTATGATAAGATATAATGCACTCGACAAATGTTTCAAAAACTTCAACAGAGAGTATTATATAGAAGACCTTATGGAAATCTGCAGTCAAGCTATTTACTCATTTACGGGAATCAATACAGCAATTAGCAGAAGACAAATCTATTATGACATCACCTTTATGAAAAGTGATGAAGGCTGGTCTGTTCCCTTGGAAAAATACAAATCCGGCAATAAACATAAATCCGGCAATAGAGTATATTATAGATACAGCGATAAGAATTTCTCGATAAGCAATAAAGGAATCAACCATGCCGAAGCTGAACAACTTCGTGAAACTCTAACCATTCTGTCGAGGTTTGAAGGCATGCCCCAATTTGAATGGATTGGTGAGATGAATACGCGCCTCGAAAAGTCTTTTAAATTGTCAGGAGACAAACACTCCACAGTTATTTTTGACAGCAACCCTTATCTTAAAGGCATGAGTTTTTTCACAGATTCATTTCATGCCATTCAAAACCAAAAAGTCCTTACAGTCGATTATCATAGTTACAAAAGAGATAAGACAATGCGAATGACAATCCACCCCTGGTTTCTGAAACAATACAACAATCGCTGGTTTCTTTTTGGATATAACCCACAATATGATTCTCTTTCCAATCTGGCATTAGACCGAATAGTGGAAATGTCTGAGACCGATGAGAAGTATATCGAGAACAACCAAGAAAATGCAGAAGATCTTTTTGAAGATATAATAGGAGTTACATTAATATCCCATGAAGAACCACAAAAAGTCCACATCAAAATTGATCGTTCATTGTGGCCCTACATCGAAAGCAAACCATTACACGGCTCTCAGAAAATAATTTCACGCGATGAAGATGCAGTGATAATAGAATTATACATTCAGATAAATCATGAATTAAAATCATTAATTTTTTCCTATATGAACTCAATAGAAATCCTTCAACCCGCAAGTTTGCGCGACGAGTTCAAGGATATAGTAAAGAGTCTTTACGACAAATATTTTTAGCTGTGCAGTTGAGTTGCGCAGAGTGTAGATATCTTTGTGGTGCAAGTTAATTAATAAAACGAATATGGAAGATCAGTATGTCTCTATGCAAGGAATGGAAAAGCTACTCCACCGAATGGCATCTCTCGAAGAACTTATACAATCAAAAGATGTTCGTTTGCAGCAAGTAGTTGCCGAAGAGTACAGTGCGTATGCCTCATTGAAACACACGCTGGGCACACCCAGGCAAAATATAGCAAGCTCAATATACGGATTGATATATTTCTTCTCTAAAAATCCTGAGGGATACGAGCTTATTAATCAGCAGTTTAGAGATATGTTCGAAATAGATATCATGACAGCCTTAATGGATATAGAGAAGAGCATCAATCTTATTACAAACATATTAGAGAAAGGAGAAAAAGGCTTAGTCTTATCTAATTATGAAAAGGATATTGTTCCATTATTTGAGATAAGCAACCTGATACAGAAACTCTCAGATAGTGGCTATAATTTTAAGATTGAACGCAACGTAAGTCAGGTCAATGATGAACAACAAGGAGTTGAAATAAACCTTGTATTGTTGCAGGTACTCCTGGATAACATTTTGATGAATGCCAACATACACGCTTTTGACAAAGAAAGCACAAATAATCGCGTATTGATTGAGCTGCATAAAGAAGATGGATATCTCAAACTCAACATCAAAAATAACGGAAAACCCTTCCCCGAGAAGTATGACCGCGAAGAATATATCAGCAAGTTTAATACCAGCAATGTAAATATTGGCAGCGGACTTGGCGGATATGATGTGCACCGAATTGCATCATATTTTGAAAACCCGGATTGGAGCCTGTTATTAGACAACCCGATATATCCGGTTGAATTCAGATTTAAATTTCAAATAAAACCCATTTGACCTATGATGATAAATGTATTATGGATTGACGACCATGGTTCGTTTGCAATGTATGGTATTTGGTGACGATGAAAGTAAAAGGAGGATCTTTAAAATGGAAGAACAGAGGAGCTGGAACTTTTGTTTAAAAGCATTATCAGGGTAGCATTGGAGCAAGCCGTTAAGCCGATTAAGTTCGAATTATTATTTCTTTATTGATACAGTTTGACTAATTTTGTCCTTACCTAAATATTCACAAACACTTATAATCATATGGCATCCAAATATCAATAAAGACGCTGCATTTTTTAACCTTTATGTATTAAAGATTTTCTGGATTGATATGGTTTGACTAATTTTGTTTTTATCGGAAAAGAAATTAAATTTTGATATTCTAACCGGTTTTATTTTGTAGTTTTGGTAATCTTAAAAATAAAAGAAGAATAAATATAAATATGGCAAAACCATTTTTGAAGTGGGCAGGAGGTAAGACTCAATTAATAAATGAAATTGATAATATTCTACCGAAACACGTTATAGGCAAAGAATTCACATACATTGAGCCATTTGTTGGAAGTGGTGCTTTCCTTTTTTGGATATTGGAAAATTACCCCAATTTGAAAAAAGCTATTATAAATGATGCAAATGAAGACTTAATGATTACTTATCAGGTAATAGCAGATGAACCAAAAGCGTTGGTAGATATTTTAGATACTTTTCAGGCTGAATATCACTTTTTGGATGATGATCTTGATAAGAAGAAGGAATACTATTACGATAAAAGGAGCACATATAATAATAGAAAAGAAAGTAAGGTGATGCGTGCTGCATTATTTATTTTTCTAAATCGAACTTGCTTTAATGGATTGTACCGAGTTAATCGGAAAAATCAGTTTAATGTACCCATAGGTAGTTATAAGAAACCAAGAATTTCTGATAAAGACAATATCTTAGCTGTAAGCGAAGCTTTACAGAAAGTTGTTATTTTATCTGGCGATTATGAGGAGACCATTAAATATGTAGATGATAATACTCTGTTTTATTTTGACCCTCCATATAAACCTTTAAATAATACCTCTAGTTTTAATTCTTATGCAAAAGATGAGTTTGATGATGATGAGCAAATAAGGTTGCGTGATTTTTGTAGAAAGATAGATTCTATTGATCATACATGGATTTTAAGTAATTCAGATGTGAAAAACGGATCTGGCGGAGATGATTTTTTTGATATTATTTATGATGACTTTGTTATATATAGAGTCGAAGCAAAAAGAATTATTAATGCTAATCCTTCAAAGAGGGGAAAGTTAACAGAACTATTAATTACTAACCATAAAAACAATGAATAATATGTCCGAGAAGTTTGAGTTTTTCTTATCACAGTTGTCTGAAACTAATGCCACTTTAGATTATTTTACTGACTTTGCTAAAGTGAGAAGGAATGTTAGCGAAATAGAGATTAAGCTAAATCAGTTGAATTATCTAATTGGGAAAGTAGATTTGAAAAAGGCAATTGATGAACTTTATAAAGAGAACTCCAAATGCTTTGAGGTGCTCGGTATTTTGATAGCTATTAGGAAGAATAGAAATTCTAAAACATTGAATGACGACGGTGATGTAGTGTTTTTAGATTCATATTTTGAATCCCCTGAGTTAATTTATGAATATATAATTGAAACAGGATTGGGCACTTTGTTTATGAATAGTGAAATTACCAATTTGGTTGATTATGTGTTTGGTATTGAGGTTGGACTCGATACAAATGCAAGAAAAAATCGTGGAGGTGATAATATGGCTAAAGCAATTTGTAAAATTTTCGATAAGGCAAATGTCCCCTATGAAATGGAAGTTAGTAGTACTAAATATACAGAAATAAGTAGTTTAGGTGTAGATAATAAGCGTTTTGATTTTGTAGTTACTACCAAGAAAAAGACATATTTAATTGAAGTAAATTATTATAACTCTGGCGGTTCAAAGTTAAATGAAACGGCAAGGTCATATTCTGACTTAGGACCGAAGATAAATCAATACCAGCAATTTGAGTTTGTATGGATTACAGATGGGCAGGGCTGGTTTTCAGCAAAGAATAAGCTAGAAGAGGCTTATTATACTATACCTCATGTTTATAACCTTAGTACCCTTTCTGAGTTTATAGAAAAAGTAAAGCAAGAAGGAGTAATTAAAATGTAGTTTATGACAACAGATGCATGTAAACATGGTTCCGAAATTGATAGCGAAATCTTAATCAACTTACATGAAAACCAAGGAGGAACAGGAAGACACAGATGCCCGACGTGTGCGTATCAATTGGGCTATACTATTGGTGGAAGTAAAAGATTTAATAGTTACAGTGAATTTTTATCATCAGAACAAGGCGAAATTGAAGAATGTCCGGAAGGAACTATTGTCCCGAAGGATTATTTATTGATAACTGGAGACAATCAGGGAGGTGCTGGTAGGCACAAATGTTGCAACTGTGCATTTAAGATAGGTTTTGAAGATGCTCTGAAAACACAACAAAAACTAGATAAAACAGAAGAAATAACGTTGAATTTAAAGACTAAGCCTTTAATTAAAAAGTTCGTTCCTTCTAAATCAGCTATAAAGGAATATAAAGGCTTCGACTATGAGGCCAGTAATAACATGAAGAAGTTAATCGGTGACATAGGTGAAGAGCTGATTCTTATATATGAGCAATCTTTACCTTATAATCGTAACAACAAAAATAGGATTAGGCATATAGCTAAAGAGATAGGCGATGGTCCGGGATATGATATTTTGTCATTCGATGAAGATGGGATTCCTAGATATATTGAAGTTAAAACAACTACGAGTGGAAAAAGATCTCCATTCTTCATAAGTATAAATGAGCGTAATTTTCTTACAAATAATGATAATACATATATTTATCGTGTCTATGATTTATCTTTAGATAAAAAGCAGGCAAGCTTCTTTATTCTAAGCAAGGAAGACATAGTACAATTGAATTATCAAGGACAAATATTTAAAGTTGTTTTCGAATGACAATTAAGCCTTATTACAAATCAACAGATAGAAAATTTACTCTTTTGCAAGGAGATACCATGAGTCTGTTGCCGAAGTTTGACCATAAATTTGATATGGTGTTTGCTGATCCGCCATACTTCCTTTCTAATAATGGGTTCTCGGTTCAGAGTGGAAAAATAGTGAGTGTAAATAAAGGCAAGTGGGATAAATCCTACGGTGCTAAATACATAAACGATTTTAATAGAGAATGGCTTACTCTGGTAAGAGACAAAATGAAAGAAGATGCAACGATATGGATTTCAGGAACGATGCATAATATATTTTCAGTTGGTCAAATCTTAACAGAATTGGATTTTAAGATTTTAAATATTGTTACTTGGCAAAAAACCAACCCACCGCCCAATTTGTCATGTCGTTATTTTACTCACTCAACTGAAATGATAATTTGGGCTAGGAAAAATGAAAAGATCCCTCATTATTTCAATTATGATTTAATGAAGCGTCTAAATGGAGACAAGCAAATGAAAGATGTTTGGACTTTACCCGCTATTGCAAGCTGGGAAAAATCCTGTGGAAAACATCCAACTCAAAAACCATTATCAGTTCTTACCCGTGCCATTTTAGCCTCCACAAAAAGCGGAGCTTGGATACTAGACCCCTTTACGGGTAGCTCTACTACGGGAGTTGCCGCTAATTTACTTAACAGGAGATTTTTGGGAATAGATAAAGAGGAAGAATTTTTAAAAATGAGCATAGCTAGAAAAGAAGAAATTGAAAATCATGATACAGCTGCAACCTATAAGAAGAAAATTAGAGGATTTAACCATGCTGAAGAATTAGAACTCTTTCTATTTAACGAGCCTGTTGAGCCTTATTCTTCTGAATTACCTTTTTGATTTGCTGTTTTTAGAAATCCAAATAAACACCACCTGTTTGAACTCTTTTCCATTTGGTAAATCCCTTTCACCAAATTCTATTAGAACAATAGTTTTCCCTTTATCCTTTTTTAGGTGTACATCTTGAAGTGGGTTCAAAGCCCTAACTAAAAGTTTAGTTTCTGTTCTAAATTTCACATAAAGTGCATTCTGAGCGTTTCCTTCGTATTCTGAAGTAGGTTCAGAACCGGATCGAAATGTTTGGTTCCCATTCTGAAGCAGGTTAGGAACCGGAATGAAATGTTTGGTTCCCATTCTGAGGTATGTTCAGAGCGGAATCGAAAAACTTTACAGTGCTCTGAAGTAGGTGCGGAACGGAATATAATTTTTGGATTTGATTCTGAAGCAGGTTAGGTATAGTGTCCAAAAATTTTACAGTGCACTGAAGTAGGTGCGAAACGGTATCGAAACTTTTGGTTTCCATTCTGAAGTAGGTTCAGAACAGAATCGAAAAATTTGGATGGTACCGAAGTAGGTTCAGAATGGAATATAATTTTTGGATTTGATTCTGAAGTAGGTTAGGTATAGTGTCCAAAAATTTTACAGTGCTCTGAAGCAGGTGCGAAACGGTATCGAAACTTTTGGTTTCCATTCTGAAGTAGGTTCAGAACAGAATCGAAATATTTCGATGGTACCGAAATAGGTTCAGAATGGTATCCAAAAATTTTACAACGCTCTGAAGCAGTGTCGGAATAGTATCCAAGCTTTTGGATTTGATTCTGAAGCAGGTTCAGGGTGGTATCCAAAAATTTTACAACGCTCTGAAGTGGGTTAGGTATAGTATCTAAGTTTTTGGATTTGGCTCTGAAGCAGGTTAGGTATAGTATCCAAAAATTTTACAACGCTCTGAAGTGGGTTAGGTATAGTATCTAAGTTTTTGGATTTGGCTCTGAAGCAGGTTAGGTATAGTATCCAAAAATTTTATAACGCTCTGAAGTAGGGTCGGAATGGTATCTATACTTTTGGGTTTGACTCTGAAATAAGTTCGAAATACGTTATGGAAGAAGGACCAGCGCCTCATCCTCCGCCCTTCTCATCTCCTTTTCTTCCTCTTCCGTCTCATCCTTTAGTCCGCAAAGGTGCAGAATGCCGTGGATAATTACCCGGTGGAGTTCGTCGTGGAAGGCGGTTGCAAATTGCTCCGCATTTGTGGTGACGGTATCGAGGCTGATGTAGATATCGCCCGAGATGATGTGGCCGGTGGTGTAGTCGAAGGTGATGATGTCGGTATAGTAGTCGTGCTGCAGATATTGGTTGTTGACTTCAAGAATCTTTTCGTCGCTGCAGAATATGTAGTTTATTTCGCCGATGCTTCTTTCGTAGTTGCCGGCAACGGATTTGACCCATTGTGAGATTGCTTTTTTATCTATTTCGGGGAGTTCGACTCCGTCTGTGTGGAACTTTACTGCCATCTGTTTTTTGTTTTGAAGTGATACGTTTGTTTATCCGAAGAAGAGGTATGTAATGAATATTGCCGCTATAATGCCTGCAAGGTCTGCCAGCAGGGCGTAAGGAACTGTGTAGCGCGAGTTTTTGATGTTGACGGCTCCGTAGTACACGGCAACTATATAGAATGTTGTATCGGTTGCGCCCTGGAACACGGCCGACAAACGGCCTGCAAATGAGTCGGCACCAAATGTTTTCATTGTGTCTATCATCATTCCTCGTGCGCCGCTGCCGCTCAGTGGTTTCATTATGGCGGTGGGCATGCCGTCAACCCAGCGGGTGTCCATGCCGGTCATTGCCACCAGGCTGTGCAGTCCGTCCATCAGAAAGTCCATCGCGCCCGATGCTCTGAACACTCCAATTCCCACAAGTATTGCTATTAAATAGGGTATGATGGTGACGGCGGTTTTGAAGCCATCCTTTGCACCGTCGATAAATGCTTCGAACACGTTTACCTTGTTGCGGAGTGCTTTGAAGATAAAAACGGCAATGATTGAAAAGAGAATTACGTTGGCAGCCAGTCCCGATATCACACTGATTTTGTCCTGTGGCATTGACTGAAATATAAGAACCGTGGCGGTTATAATTCCAAACATTGCCAGTATAAAACCCATTATCTCCTTGTTGAAAATGTTGATTGATTGCCTTATGCACACGGCAATCATTCCCACAACGGTGGCTACAAACGTGGCAATCATGATGGGGATAAAGACGTCGGCGGGGTTGGCCGCTCCCAATTGTGCGCGATATACCATCACCGAAACGGGAATTAATGTGAGTCCCGATGCATTGAGCACAAGGAACATAATCATGGGGTTGGAGGCTTTCTCTTTGTTGGGATTAATTTCCTGCAGTTCCTGCATAGCTTTGAGACCGAAGGGAGTGGCGGCATTGTCAAGCCCCAGCATATTGGCCGATATGTTCATCAGCATTGAGCCTGAGGCGGGATGTCCTTTGGGAATATCGGGAAAGAGTTTTGAAAACAGTGGTGCCACTGCCCGCGAAAAGAGGTCAACCATGCCGCCCCGTTCTCCTATTTTCATTATGCCGAGCCACAGCGACAAGACGCCGGTGAGACCTAATGATATTTCAAAACCTACCCGGGCAGTGTCGTACGTGGAGTTCATTATCTCTGTGAAGATGTTGAGGTCTCCAAAAAATATAAGTTTGACAAGTGCTACCAGAAAGGCGATTAGGAAGAATCCAATCCAAATATAGTTAAGTACCATGATTGACGATATTCACAATTATTGTGTCAAAGGTAATCATTTCATTTAAATTTTATTTACCTTTACCCGTGATAAAACAAAATGAATGGCTTGGAGTGATTTTCTATATTTCTTTAAGAGGCAGAGACTGTTAATCGTTATACTTCTGTTCATGATTTTTGCTACTCTCGCTCTCAGTGCGGTGCTGACGCAACGCACCGATGATCAGATTGTGATTGCCGGCAATGATTCCATTGTTGTGGAATTTGAAAAACTAAGGCAGGAATTGGTGTTAAAAGATAGTTTGAAGAGAGCAGAAAACAGTGCTAAAAATTATGCAAGGGTATCTAATACATATAATTATTCCAAGCCTGCCGCTTCGGTTGGTTCTGACTACAACAAAAGTTATTCACCTACATATACTAAAAGCGTAAAGCTAAGCGAGGGAGAAACTATTTTGCTCAACAAAAGCGATACGGCTCAGTGGAAGATGATTCCGGGTATCGGCACTGTGTTTGCTTCGCGAATTGTGGAGTATCGCGACAAGCTGGGCGGATATATAGATATTGAGCAGCTGAGGGAGGTGTTTGGTGTTGATGCTGAGTTGTATGCACGCATCATTCCCTATATTGATGCCGATTATGGTAGCGTTGGACTGTTGATTAACAGTCTTGAATTTAAAGAATTGCTTAACCACCCATATCTAAACTACAAGCAGGTGAAGGCAATTGTAAATCTTAGGAAGAAGAGGGGGTCTATAAATTCAGTAAGCGAGCTGGGTATGCTCGATGAATTTACGTCGGATGATATTCGGAAGCTGATTCCTTATTTGGACTTTCAATAAAGTTGTTTTACATTTTAAAAAACATAGCAATGAGAAAACACACATATTTTCTTGTAAATATTTTGGCGGCTGTTGTGTTGCTTGCCAACTCGTGCAGCAAACAACCCGATAAAATCAATCCTGAGTTTGCTGCTTATATTTCAGCATTTACAAGCGGACATATTTCGCCTGAGTCGGCTATAGATATTGAGCTGGTGCACGACTTGCCGTCGGTTGCCCTCAATGATGAGGTGGCGGACAAGCTGTTTTCGTTTTCGCCCAACGTAAAGGGAAAAACCTTTTGGGTAAATGCTCATACGGTGCGGTTTGTGCCTGATGAAAACGAGTTGAAGCCGGGTAAAATGTACTCTGCAAGCTTTAGGCTTGACAAGGTGTTGAAGGTGGGGCCCAAGTTCAAATCATTCAACTTCAACTTTGCGGTTAATGAGCAAAACTTCACATTCACATCTATGCCATATTCGCCAATGAGTGCCTCCAATCAGGAGTGGAACAGTGTGGAGGGCACGCTGAAGCTGGTGAACAGAGCCTCGCCTGATGATATTGCAAAGATGTTTGAGCTGAAGGGCAGCAAGGCCGCTAAGGTGAATGTGAGGAACGTTTCGGGCAATACATATCTGGTATCGATTGATAGTCTGCAACGAACAGGCAGGGTGCAGGATATTGATGTGGTTGTTAATGGCAAACCAATTGGTGCAGGTAAGAAAGAATCGTTCTCAATATTCCTTCCCAAGTTGCCCGAAGAGGAATTTGTGGTTATCGATGCAAGAATATTGGACGAAAGCACACCGCAAATCAGGGTGACGTTTAGTTCGTCCTTGTCGCAAAATCAAAATATTGAGGGCTTGATCTCTCCATCGGGAGTTGACAATTATACATATCAGATTGAGAAGAATGTTTTGAAAATATATCCCGAAACTTATCCCCAAAGTGATGTTACGCTGCAGATACATCCGGGGATAAAGAGCATCGACAACCTTGCGCTTCGCAATGCCGTTACTTATCAGCTGACTGTTGAGAAAGAGAAACCGGAAATAAAGATGGAGAAGAGCGGCAATATTTTGCCAAACTCCAATGAGTTGATTCTCCCTTTCAGTGCCGTAAATCTGTGGGCGGTGGATGTGAAGGTTATTAAGATATATCAGAACAATATATTGCATTTCCTGCAGGGGAATTCGCTTGCCAACAACTCTGCAAATGAGGTTCGTCGTTTTGGCAGATTGATTAAGAAAGAGCAAATTAGACTGGATAGCGACAAGTCGCTCAACCTTTCTCAATGGAACAGATTCAGTATCGATCTGGCACCGATGATTAGTGATGATCCGGGTGCAATATATATAGTTCAACTCTCTATGAAGCAGGACTATTCGCTCTATCAGTGTGGAGGCAGTGCGGCTTCCATTCCTTCGCCATCGTCTCTTCGCAGCTTTAAGAGCAGGGCAATAAGTGAGGAGGATGATGCTGTGTGGGACGAAGCTTCGCCCTATTATTATGAACCGATGAACTGGTCGGAATATAACTGGGAGGATATCGACAATCCGTGCAAACCTACTTATTATATGAACAGAAACAGAATAATGGAAACAACTGTGATGGCCTCCAATATGGGTATTATTGCCAAGTCGGGGGCGGACAATAAAATTGATGTTGTGGTTACCGATATTCTGACTGCATCGCCAACCAGGGGGGCGGATGTGACAGTTTACAATTACCAGATGCAGGTGATTGGTAAGGGTAAAACCGATGCCAGGGGTTTTGCGGATATAGAGTATAAGGGCGGCAAACCGTTTGTGGTGACTGCTGCCAATGGCAGTGATATTGGTTATCTGGAGGTGGAGGAGAACTATGCGCTTTCGCTGAGCAACTTTGATGTTGACGGGCGGGAGGTTAAGAAAGGGCTGAAGGGCTATATCTATGGTGAGCGGGGTGTGTGGCGACCGGGCGATACTATATTTCTATCTTTTGTGTTTGAGGATAAGCTGAATAATCTGCCGAAGGATCATCCCGTGGCGCTTGAGGTTTATACTCCGCAGGGACAGCTGTTCAACCGTCAGGTGAAATCTGAGGGTGTCAATGGGTTTTATACATTTGAGGTTACCACCGATGCTTTGTCGCCAACAGGATTGTGGCAGTCGTATGTGAAGGTGGGGGGAGCTTCTTTCTTCAAATCACTGCGTATTGAGACTATTAAGCCAAACCGACTGAAGGTGCGACTGGAGACCGATTCATTGATTGATGCAAGTCGGGGCATGTTCTCAGGTACGCTGACTGCTCAGTGGCTGCACGGTGCACCGGCATCGAACATGAAGGCCGATGTTGAGCTGTCGTTGTCGCGAAGCGAGATTCCGTTTGCAGGATTTAGCAGGTATGTTTTCAATAATCCGCTTTATAAGTTTGAGACTGAGAGTCACAAGATATTTGAGGGCAACCTGAATGCGTCGGGCGTGGTGGGGATCAACACAAAGATACCTGTGGCAGAAACAGCCCCGGGAATGCTGAAAGCTAATATATTGTCGAGGGTGTATGAGGCAGGAGGTGATATGAGTTTCTATGCTCAAACGGCTTTCTATTCGCCTTATGCCGCTTATGTGGGGGTTAAGTCGCCACAAACTGCTCCTTATGAGTTTTTGGAAACCAACAGTGCTTTGCCGTTTGATGTGGTGACGCTGGATGCGAGAGGTAAAAAGATAAACCGCTCCAATCTGGAGTATAAGGTATATAAACTAAACTGGTCGTGGTGGTGGAATAGTAATAATGAGAGTCTGAATTCATATATAAATAATACAGCAGTTTCGCCTGTTGAGAGTGGGGTTGTTTCTACGGTGAACGGTGAGGCAAGAATTAATATCCAAATTGATTATCCCGAATGGGGTCGATATATGATTCTTGTGAAGGACAAGGATGGGGGGCACACCACGGGAACTGTTTTCTATGTTGACTGGCCTTCATCGTATGGGAAATCGAACAAAGTTGATCCGAGCGGTTTGACTATGCTTTCTTTCTCTACCGACAAGCAGTCGTATGAGGTGGGCGAAACAGCGGTGGTTTACATTCCCAAAAGCTCGCAGGGGAATGCTTTGGTCAGCATCGAAACGGGCAGTAAGATAATTAGTAAGGAGTGGGTGAAGACTTCGGCAGATGCAGAGACTGAGTATCGATTTAAGATAACTGAGGAGATGTCGCCCAATCTTTATCTGTTTGTTACGCTGTTGCAACCGCATGCGCAGTCGGACAACGATCTGCCCATCAGGTTGTATGGTGTGAGGAATATATCTGTAAACAATAAGCAGAGTATTCTGGAGCCTGTAATTAATATGCCTGACGAGTTGAGTCCTGAGAAGGAGTTTACCATTTCTGTTTCGGAACGAAACAGGAAAGCTATGACATATACGATGGCAATTGTGGATGAGGGATTGCTGGACCTGACTTCGTTCAAAAGTCCCAATGCATGGAATGAGTTTTACTCCCGGGAGAGCCTTGGCGTTCGTACGTGGGATTTGTTTGACAGGGTATTGAGTGCCAACACAGGTATGTTTGGTCCTTTGCTGAGCATTGGTGGTGATGAGATGCTTAAGGCATCGAGCGATAAGGTGAATCGTTTTAAGCCGATAGTTAAGTTTATCGGTCCTCTGACAATCAAAGCGGGTGAGACCAAGTCAACTAAAATAACGCTGCCTTCGTATGTGGGTTCTCTACGTGTAATGGTGGTGGCAGGCGGTGATGGCGCTTACGGAAGTGCCGAGAAGACTGTTGCCGTTAAGAATGCACTGATGACTCTGAGCACGCTGCCGCGTGTTGTGGGACCGGGCGAAGAGGTGTGGCTGCCGGTGAATGTGTTTGCCATGGATAAAAAGGTGAAGGATGTTCGGGTGTCGGTTGAGACCAACGGACTGCTGAAGCCTGTGGACGAGAGCAGCAAGTCGGTAACCTTCGACAAAGAGGGCGACCAAATAGTATATTTCAAATTGAAGGCAGGAGCTGATATCGGTGCTGAGCAGGTGAGAATTAAAACAACGGGCGGTGGCGAAACTGTGACTGAAACTATTGATATAGGTATCAGAAATCCCAATCCGCCGATAGTAATTGGTGAGACGGATATTATAGATGCGGGGCAGTCTGCGGTGCTTGAACTAAATCCGGGTATTGTGAATCCCAATGACTGGGCTAAGCTGGAGGTTTCTCGCTTCCCAACTATCAATCTTAATAAGAATCTCTCATTCCTTGCCGACTATCCACACTCGTGCACCGAGCAGGTTGTATCGCAGGGCTTCCCGTTGCTTTATATCGGCAGTTTGATTAAACAAACTGATGAGGAGAAGGAGAAGACCAATAACAAAATCGCTTCTGTGATTCAGACAGTGATATCGAGACAGCACAGTGATGGGGGATTTGTTTACTGGTCGGGACAGACTCATTCGTCTGAATGGGTGTCAACCTATGCAGGGCATTTCCTGACAGAGGCAAAGAACAAGGGGTTTGATGTTCCGCAAATTGCTATTAACCGATGGGTGCAGTATCAGCAGAAGCTTTCTAAAAACTGGTCGCACACGCAACCCTATTCGGGTTACTATTCTATTTCGATGACTGAACTTCAGCAGGCTTACCGACTCTATGCGCTGGCATTGAGTGGAAATGCTGAGCAGGGTTCGATGAACAGAATGAGGGAGATATCCAATCTGAACCTTCAGGCACGATGGCAGCTTGCTGCCGCTTATGCGGTTTCGGGCAAGAAGGATGTTGCCAATTCGATTATCTTTAATGTGGGCGATGAGGTAGGGGAGTATAGTTTCAACAACGATACTTATGGCTCGCCTGCACGCGACAAGGCAATGATAATGCACACTTGCCTGTTGCTGGGCGACATTGAAAAAGCAATGAAGCTTGCTGAGGATGTTGCCAAAGAGTTGTCGGGAAGTTATGTTACAACTCAAACGGCGTCGTTTGGACTGATGGCAATGGCTCAGCTTGCCGAGAAGATGGGTACGGGTAATATTGATGTGGAGTGGAGTCTTAACGACAAACCACAGGATAAAATCTCAACGCCGCAATCTTATCACCAGGCGGATATTGCTCCTGCGCAGAGTATTGTGGCAACTGTTTCTAATAAGGGTAGCTCTAAGATATATGCCCGCTTGACTGCCTATACGCAACCGCTTGTGGATACCTTGCAGGCAAAAGAAGGTGCGCTGAAGTTGTCGGTAGCTTATACTAATCTGGCAGGACAACCAATTGATGTGAAGAATCTGAAGCAGGGAGCAGAGTTTGTGGCAACCGTGACGGTTAGGAATAGTATCGATGAATCATTGTCTGACCTGGCTTTGGTTCAGATATTCCCGTCGGGTTGGGAGATATTTAATGAGAGGGTTGTTGGTGGCGGTGAGTCGTCGCAATCTTATAATTATCGTGACATACGTGACGACAGGGTACTTACCTATTTCAATCTGGCCGCAGGCCGCACCAAAACATTCCGCATCAGACTGCAGGCTGCATACAGAGGAAGTTATTTCCTTCCTGCTGTTTCGTGTCAGGCTATGTATGCACCTTCTGAGCAGGCAAGAACAAAAGGTATATGGGTGGATGTAGTTGAGTAGGATGAATCTTTTTAAGCGGGCATACATCAAGTTCAATTCTTTTACCAGGCGCAAGAAGGCTGTGGTAATGGGGGTTTTGTTTTTGCTTGTATTATATCTGGTCTCGCTTCCCAATCCTTTGTTTGATGCGCCATACAGTACGCTTGTCACAGACCGTGACGGCGAACTGCTTGGTGCCCGCATTGCTTCCGACGGACAGTGGAGATTTCCTCCGTCGGATTCTGTTTCGGAGAAATATGTGCTTTGTCTGATGCGTTATGAGGACAGAGGTTTTAGGTATCATCCGGGCGTAAACCCTTTGTCGCTTGGGCGTGCCTTTCTACAAAACATAAAAGCCCGAAGGATAGTTAGCGGTGGCAGCACCATCACCATGCAGACGGTCAGACTGATGAGGCGCAATAAACGCACTTATTTCGAAAAAGTGATTGAGGTGATTCTTGCAACGCGGCTTGAGTTGTCGTTGTCAAAAGAGAAAATCGTAGGATTATATTCTTCGCATGCTCCTATGGGGGGCAATGTGGTGGGTGTTGATGCCGCCGCATGGCGATACTTTGGGCATGATGCTTCTTCATTGTCGTGGGCTGAGGCTGCCACGCTTGCTGTGTTGCCCAATTCTCCGTCGCTTATGCACTTTGGTAAAAATCGCGAAGCGCTGATAAGCAAGCGAAACAGATTGCTGAGCAGTATGTATGTTGATGGCTATATTCCTGAAATAGATTATCAGCTGGCAATTGATGAACCGCTGCCTCACAATCCTTATCCTCTTCCTCAGATTGCTCCGCACATGGTTTCACTGTTTCATCAGTTATATCCGGGCGAGAAGGTGGTGAGTACAGCTAGCAAGGGGTTGCAACTACAGGGCGAAGAGGTGCTGGACAGATGGAACAGGGAGTTTGCACAAAACGGGGTTAATAATATTGCTGCTCTGATTGTGGATTTGAGGGCAAACAAGGTGATATCTTATATGGGTAATGTGAACTTTGATAGTGCTACTCATGGCAATCAGGTTGATGTTATCCACTCGCCCCGAAGTACGGGTAGTGTTTTGAAGCCTTTCCTTTATGCTGCTCTATTGCAGAATGGGGCGTTGCTCCCAACTGAACTGCTCCCCGATATTCCGATTAACATTGGCGGGTTTTCGCCAAAGAACTTTAGTTTGCAATACGATGGTGCTGTTCATGCAGATGAGGCACTGGCGCGCTCGCTTAATGTGCCTTCGGTTGTGTCGCTACGCAGATACGGTGTTCCGGGGTTTTATGATTTTTTGAAGAAGGGTGGTTTCACAGGTCTTAATAAGCCGCCTGACTATTATGGTTTGTCGTTAATACTTGGAGGAGCTGAGGGTACTCTTTGGGATGTGGCTACTCTATATGCAGGACTTGCCAATGCTGTAAATAATATAGGTGGTGACTCTTATGATTCATTTTCGCTCTCTGAGTCGCACGCTGTCAAGAAGAGAACAATCCCCATGCAATATGACCCTGCTGCCGCATGGATTACGCTCGATGCGCTTACCAATGTGAACCGTCCTGAAGAGATTGACTGGCAGTCTATCCCTTCGATGAGGAAGATAGCATGGAAAACGGGAACCAGCTTTGGTTTCAGGGATGGCTGGGCTGTGGGTGTTACGCCCGATTATCTGGTGGCAGTTTGGACGGGTAATGCAAGCGGTGAGGGGCGACCGGGGCTGACCGGTGCCCGAACTTCGGCACATGTTATGTTTGATTTGTTTAATCTTTTGCCCGGCACGGGCTGGTTTGAAACTCCCTACGAGTATCTGACTGAGGTGGAGATTTGTATAGAGAGTGGTTGTCTGGCGGGTATCAATTGTCCTGAGTCGGCGGTGGATACTCTGCTGGTTCCTTTTAAAGCCCGTCAGGGCAATGTTTGCGAATATCATCGGATAGTTCATTTATCACCCGACAGGCTTTATCGGGTTTATGAAAATTGCTCTGCAGAGCGGGGCATTGTCACAGAGTCTCGCTTCGTGCTTCCGCCTTCGTGGGAGTGGTTTTATAAACAGCATCACACAGACTATCGTCAGCTGCCACCTTTCGCACCCGAGTGCATAAGCGGCAATGAAGATATTATGCAATTTATATATCCTTATCCTAATTCAGGTATCAGACTTGCTAAGCAGTTAGATGGTTCGAAGGGAAAAGCAGTATTCGAGCTTGCTCATCAGAACTCTTCTGCAAAGGTCTTTTGGCATCTTGATGATGAATATCTGGGTGAAACAACTGATGTTCACCAGATGGAACTGTCACCATTGCCGGGCGAGCATGTTGTAACGGTTGTTGACAACTTTGGCAACAGTTCGCGGATTAAGTTCAGGGTGGAATAATATAGCACAGGTGTATAAAGCAAAATAGGGTTTACCACATTGCGCGGTAAACCCTATTAATATTTTGTTGTTATATAGACTGTTAATTGCCGTTTAGGGCTTTGATGCTTTCTTTAATAAGCTCGATTTTGCTTTCGGCATCGGCCTGTTTCTTGCGTTCGTTATCCACAATCTCTGGTTTTGCATTCTGCACAAAGCGTTCGTTGCTCAGCTTCTTCATTACTGAAGAGAGGAAACCTTCGAGGTATTTAAGCTCACTACCCAGTTTCTCGAGCTCTGCTTCCACGTCGATGTTTTCGCTTAGCGGAACGGCAAACTCGGTTGTGCCTACCATAAAGGTGGCGGCTGTTGCGTCTTTGTCTGCATTTTCCACAATTGCCGACAGGTTTGCCATCTTGCTGATAACTGAACTGTACTCCTTGTTGTAGTTGCCCATAACATGCAGTTCCAGCTCTTCTTTGTTGGCTATGTTCTTTTGCAAACGAATGGTTCTTACACCTGCAATGATTTGTTTCACCGTTTCAAAATTGCCAAGCAGATTACTGTCGGCAGTTTTGGCTTCGGGCAACATTGACAGCATCACGCTCTCGCCTTCACCTCTTGGTGTGAGTGCCTGCCAAAGTTCTTCAGTAATGAAAGGCATAAAGGGGTGCAGTAATCTCAGCAGCTTGTCGAAGAATGCGAGTGTTGTATCGTAAGTAGCTTTGTCAATTGGTTGCTGATAAGCGGGTTTCACCATTTCAAGATACCATGATGAGAATTCGTCCCAGAATAGTTTATACACCTGCATTAGTGCTTCCGACAGACGATATTTGCCAAACAAATCATCCATTTCGGTAATGGTTGCCGAGAGTACACTGTCGAACCACTCGATAGCTGTTTTTGCAGTTTCGGGTTGCTCTATATTTTCATCCACTTCCCATCCTTTAACCAGACGGAAGGCGTTCCATATCTTATTGTTGAAGTTTCGTCCCTGTTCGCAGAGAGCTTCGTCAAACAGCAGGTCGTTTCCGGCTGACGATGACAGGAGCATTCCCATTCTCACACCGTCGGCGCCGTGTCTCTCCATCAGTTCGATAGGGTCGGGTGAGTTGCCAAGTGTTTTTGACATCTTTCTGCCCTGAATGTCTCGCACAATTCCTGTGAAGTAAACATTGTGGAAACAAGGTGTCTGGCGATATTCATAGCCTGACATAATCATACGTGCAACCCAGAAGAAGATAATATCCGGACCGGTTACCAGGTCGTTGGTAGGGTAGTAATATTGAATTTCTTCGTTGTCGGGATTGTTGATTCCGTCAAACACAGAGATAGGCCACAGCCATGATGAGAACCATGTGTCGAGGCAATCTTCATCCTGACGAAGGTCGTCGATGGTGATAGGGTAGTCAACCATCTTCAGCGCTTTCTCGTAAGCTTGTTCTTTAGTTTCTGCAACTACAAAGCCGCCTTGTGGCAAATAGTATGCAGGTATTTGATGTCCCCACCACAGCTGGCGACTTATACACCAGTCTTTGATGTTTTCCATCCAGTGACGGTAGGTGTTCTTATATTTTGCAGGGTGGAACTTGATTGTGTCATTTTCAACAGCATCAAGCGCGGGTTTTGCAATATCTTCCATTTTGAGGAACCATTGCATAGACAACTTTGGTTCGATGGGAACATAGGTACGCTCTGAGTATCCCACTTTGTTAGTATAAGGCTCGGTCTTTTCCATTAGTCCTGCCTCTTCCAGATCCTTTTCTATCTTTTTGCGCACATCGAAACGATCCATGCCGGCATACATTGCGCCATGTTCGTTGAGCGTTCCGTTGTCGTTGAAAATATCTATAGACTCTAAGTTATATTTCTCACCAAGCATATAGTCATTCACGTCGTGTGCAGGTGTTACCTTCAGACATCCGGTTCCGAATTCCATATCCACATACTCGTCTTCGATTACGGGGATTACTCTGTTTATCAATGGAACGATAACTTTCTTTCCTTTCAGGAATGCGGTTTTGGGATTGTCGGGGTGGATACACATTGCCGTGTCGCCCATGATGGTTTCGGGGCGAGTGGTAGCAACAACTGCGTAACCGTCTTCGCCTTCAACTTTATATTTCAGATAATATAGTTTGCCGTGTACCTCTTTGTGTTCCACTTCCTCGTCAGAAAGTGCGGTGAGTGCTTTTGGGTCCCAGTTGACCATGCGCACGCCACGGTAAATCATTCCTTTTTCGTAAAGATCAACAAATACCTTTAGCACACTTTTGGAGCGAACTTCATCCATGGTGAAAGCTGTTCTGTCCCAGTCGCACGATGCACCCAGCTTTTTGAGTTGCTCCAGGATGATTCCTCCGTGTTCGTGAGTCCAGTCCCATGCATGTTCCAGAAATTGAGCTCTGGTGAGGTCGGTTTTCTGAATGCCCTGATCTGCAAGCTTTGCCACAACTTTTGCTTCTGTTGCGATAGATGCATGGTCGGTTCCCGGCACCCAGCATGCGTTTTTGCCCTGCATACGTGCGCGGCGCACCAGAATGTCCTGAATGGTATTGTTGAGCATGTGTCCCATGTGCAATATACCGGTCACATTTGGTGGCGGAATCACTATGGTGTATGGTTCACGCTCGTCGGGCTGAGAATGGAACATCTTGTTGTCCATCCAGTATTTATACCATTTATCCTCTACTTCTGAGGGGTTATATTTGCTTGAAATTTCCATTATATTTTTAATTAAAGTGCAAAAGTACAAAAAAAGCGTATGTTTTTGAAATTGTAGAGGTAATCTGCTTGTTTTTAATTATAAAACATAAGATAAGTTCAATATGACACTTTTTTTGTGTAATTTTGCATGCTTTATAAAAAACAGATTATAATGAATACAGTAGTTAGTGGAATTAGAGCGACAGGAAATCTGCATCTTGGAAATTATTTTGGTGCGTTGCGCAACTTTATCCGTATGCAGGACGAAAATAATTGTTATTTCTTTATAGCAGACATACATTCTCTTACCACACACCCAAATCCCAAGGAGTTATTTGCCAATGTGAAAAATGTATTGGTTGACTATCTTGCGGCAGGTATTGATCCCGAAAAGTCGGTTATCTATGTGCAGAGTGATGTGCCCGAAATATCAGAACTATATCTATATCTCAATATGCATGCCTATATGGGTGAGCTTTCGAAGACTGCATCCTTTAAAGATAAGGCACGTAAACATCCCGAGAATGTGAATGCCGGTTTGCTGACATATCCCACCCTGATGGCTGCCGATATTATGATACATAATGCCGACAAGGTGCCGGTAGGCAAGGATCAGGAGCAGCATCTGGAGATGACCCGCAAGTTTGCACGTCGTTTCAATAATTTCTATGAGGTTGAGTTTTTTAAAGAGCCGGAGGCTTACAACTTTGGTGAACAGCTGGTGAAGATTCCCGGACTGGACGGAAGCGGCAAAATGGGTAAGTCGGAAGGTAATGCAATTTATCTTGGAGACAGCCCCAAAGAGATAGAGAAGAAAGTGAAACGTGCGCTTACCGACTCGGGACCTACCGAGCCTAATTCGGTAAAGCCCGATTATATTGAAAACCTGTTCACGATGATGAATGTGGTTTCGTCGCCCGACACAGTGCAGTTTTTCGAAGATAAATGGAATTCATGTGAAATTCGCTATGGCGATATGAAAAAGGCGCTGGCTGCCGACATTATCTCTTTTACAGCACCCATCAGGGAGCGCATCCTGGAGATTGAGCAGGATAGTGAGTATCTAAGAAAAGTAACAAGCGAGGGAGCTGAGAAGGCACGGGAAAGTGCGCGCAAAACTATTGAGAGCGTTAGAGAGATTGTAGGTTTTAAAAAGTTTTAAACCTGCTATTTTAAACCCATAAATTGTATATAAAGGCTGTGCAGTAGTTTCTGTACAGCTTTTTTGTCTGAAAATATCACACTATAATCAGAGTTTACAAATTTGTAATGTCCCGTTGTGATGTTACTTTGATACATTTCAAGATTGTAATGTTCCATTGTCATCTTATATTGACACATTTCAGTTTTGAAATATCTGATTATTTAAACTTTTTCATAATCACATTGTTTAAAAACATTGATTACAATACAACTATTTAATTAATAAACAGAGCAGTTTTTTATATGCTTACATTCAAAGAAATAGAGTTAGAAGATAAAGAGATAATAGATTCATTTCTCAAACAACAAAATTACAGAGCATCAGACCTTTGCTTCACAAACTTATATACATGGAGCAAAAAGTTTGGAACCAAGTTTGCAACTGCTAACGGATGGTTGTTTATTCGCTTTTTCGATAATAATAACCGCAATTCATATCTGAGACCCATTGGCAGCGGAAATCTGAAAGAGGCAATCGAGATGATTGTTGAGGACCATAAACAGTTTGATACTGTTTTTCAAATACGAGGTGTAACCCCCGAAATGATAGATGAAATTGAGGAGGTGATGCCGGGTGTGTTTGACTATAACCTCAACCGAAGTGTTTCGGATTATATATACACGTCTGAGAAGCTTATTAATCTCAAAGGGAAGAAGTTACAAAGCAAGCGCAATCACATCAACCGGTTTAAGCGTGAGAACGAGTGGTCGTATATTTCGCTCACCGGGAAAACGGCTGAGGTGATTGAGTGTAAACGTATGCTGGATGAGTGGATGAATGAGAATGGCGAGGAGAAAGATCCATCGATTGAGTATGAGCAATGGGCTACCAAACAGATGCTGGATCATTTTGACTATCTTGGATTGAGAGGCGGACTAATATGTGTGGATGGAAAGATTGAGGCTTTCACTATTGGAGAGCAGTTGACAGAGGATACCTTTGTAGTACATGTGGAAAAGGCATTTACAGATATTCACGGAGCATACACCATAATTAATCAGCAGTTTGTGGAGCATGATGCATCGGAATATAAATATATAAACAGGGAAGAAGATATGGGAATTGAAAACCTGCGCAAGGCTAAGCTTTCATATCATCCGGATATTCTGCTGGAGAAGCATGTAGCAAGATTTAAGAACTCGTAGTTATGATTACATTTGCCGACAACAGTACCCAACAAGCGGTATGGGATATGTGGAAAGAGGTATTCGGAGACTCTGATGAGTATATGGAACTCTATTTCCGCACTAAGTACAGCAACGATAATACGCTGTTGCGACTGGTTGAGGGAGTGCCTGTGGCGTCGTTGCAAATGTTGCCTTTCGGTTTCACTTTTTGTGACAGTGAGATTCCCGTTTCATATCTTTCGGGTGTCAGCACACTAGAAGCGCATCGCAAGAGGGGATATATGGATGAGCTTATGGTGCACAGTATGAAAGTTGCCCATGAGAGGCAAATACCTCTGATGCTGCTGGTGCCGCAGGAGGAGTGGTTGTTGCGCTTTTATGACAAATACGGATTTACTCAAACTTTTGACCCCGGCGAGAAAGAGATGACTTTGCTGGGTGATATGAAAGAACTTATAGAGACAGACCCGGAGGCAGCCTATAGAAAATTTGATGCTGCATTTAGACATCGTGATGTTACTATTCAGAAAACTTTTGAAGACTTTTGTGCTGTTGCTGAAGAAGGTAAACTCTTTGGATACCCTTCCAAGCGGAGCCTTATAGGAATGTCGAGGGTTATTGATGCCGAATATCTTCTGTCAGTTTTTGTTTCGTATTATTCTGATATTTCTTTTTGTCTGAGAGTTAATGACCCAATATTGGCGCATAACAATACATGCTTTTGTGTAAAAGATGGTGTGGTGAGCAGAAGGGAGTGTGACAGCGAAGGAATTCATCAGTTTTTTGAGGTTGACATTAACATGTTGGCGCGATTATTGCTTGGATATCATACAGAGGAACTTACGGCAGACTTGTCTGCTTTGTTTCCGGAGAAAACTCCTAATATTCATTATATGATGGAGTAGGGTGGAAAGCAAAAAATGAGTAACTTTGCACACCGAAAAACGAATTAATTAAGCTATAAATATAAAACATAAAAAGATGAGAAAAAAAGGACTTTTAGTGATACTCGATGGCTGGGGTATCGGTGATAAATCGGAAGCTGACTTGATTTCAAACACACCAACGCCATACATGGATTCGCTGGTTGCCAAATATCCCCATTCTTTCCTGCTTGCTTCGGGTGAGAATGTAGGTTTGCCTGACGGACAGATGGGTAACTCGGAAGTGGGTCACCTCAATATTGGTGCAGGTCGCATTGTTTATCAGGACCTGGTTAAAATTAACCGTGCCTGTAAAGACAATTCGATTTTAGAAATTCCTGAAATTATAAATGCGTACAGTTATGCACGCGATAACAATAAAAAAATTCATTTCTTAGGTTTGGTTTCTGATGGTGGTGTGCACAGCTCGCAAGAGCATCTGTACAAGCTGCTGGATATTGCCAAAGAATATGGAGCTGAGGCTTATGTTCACGCTTTCACCGATGGTCGCGATACTGACCCGAAAGGTGGAAAAGGATATATTGAAGCACTTGAGGCACACATGGCTGAGTCAACCGGGAAGATAGCTTCCATCATTGGTCGTTATTATTCTATGGACCGCGACAGACGCTGGGAGCGTGTGAAAGAGGCTTATGACTTGCTGGTACACGGAAAAGGTGAAGCATTTACAGATATGCAAACTGCTATTCAGGCTTCATACGATGCAGGTGTAACTGATGAGTTTATCAAACCAATTGTACATGTTGACGAAAATGGCAAGCCATTGGCAACCATCGAAGCGGATGATGTGATTATCTTCTTCAACTATCGTAACGACCGTGCAAAAGAGTTGACCATTGTGCTGACTCAGCAGGATATGCCCGAATACGAAATGAAGACCATTCCGTTGCACTACTATACAATGACTCCATACGACAGCACTTTCAAAGGTATGCACGTGCTGTTTGACAAAAGCAATGTTGCGAACACCATGGGTGAGTATGTTTCATCTCAGGGACTAACTCAATTGCGTGTTGCTGAAACAGAGAAATTCCCACATGTTACTTTCTTCTTCTCGGGTGGCCGCGAAGCTGAGTTTGAAGGTGAAGATCGTCTGCTGGTTCCTTCACCGAAGGTGGCTACTTATGATTTGAAACCTGAAATGAGCGCTCCTGAAATTGCCGATAAAATGGTGGACGCCATTAACTCACAAAAGTATGATTTCATTGTGCTTAACTTTGCAAACGGCGATATGGTGGGTCACACCGGCGTGAAAGAGGCTATCAAAGAAGCAATCCGTGTGGTGGATGCCTGCACCGAGAAAGTTGTGGAAGCTGCTAAGGCTAACGGTTATGAGTCTATTATCATTGCCGACCACGGTAATGCCGACTATGCAATGAATCCTGATGGCTCGCCCAACACTGCGCACTCTCTAAATCCTGTGCCTGTTATTTATGTATCTGAAAATAAAGATGCAAAAATTACAAATGGTATTCTGGCTGACGTTTCGCCAACCATGTGCCAGATTCTGGGAATAGAGCAACCGGCTGAGATGACCGGAAAAGGCTTGCTGACATTCTAAAAGTTCGGGAGAACAGATTCGAAAGAATATAAGTATATTGAAGCTCTTCTAAAGTTACAAACTTGGAAGAGCTTCTTCTTTTTACAATGTATGTTGGTTTGAGGCTAGCCTCTCTTCCTGCATTTTCTTGATGATTCTCACCTGACCTGTGAGGAGGTATAGGGCGAGTAATGCTGAAAGGAAATCTGCAATGGGCATGGAAATCCACACGCCGGTGAGACCAAACATTTTGGGAAATATGAGTAGTGCAGGGACCAAAAATATTATCTGCCTGCTGAGACTTTGTATAATTGCTTTTTTTGCTTTTCCAATACTTTGGAAGAAACTGCTTGCCACAATCTGAAACCCAACTATAGGGAATGAAATCATACTTATTCGTATGCCATATTCGGCAATATCCAATAGTTCTTTGTCGTGAGTGAATGCCTGTGCAAAGAGTCTTGGGAAAAACATTCCGATAACAAAACCTGCAGAGGTTATTATCGTTGCAACTTTAAGTGTGTAATAAAATGTTTCCTGTACCCGATCAAATAACATTGCTCCGTAGTTGTACCCGATAATGGGCTGGGTACCCTGGTTTAGGCCTATCACTATCATGACTATAATCATGGTCATGGAGTTGAGGATGCCAAAAGCACCAACTGCCAAATCCCCACCGTGCCTCAGCAGAGAACTGTTGAGAAGCACTGCTACGGCTGAAGCTGCAATTTGCATAAGGAATGGTGACATTCCAATGGATACGATGGCTATAATTATCTCTTTGTTGAGCCTGATATATTTCTTTTTTAATCTGATAATGCTTTCTGGCTGATAGAAGTGATGAATCACAAACACCATTCCTACAAACATTGAGATTACAGTGGCCCATGCAACACCGGCAATGCCCATATTAAAGACAAAGATAAATATTGGGTCGAGTATAATATTAAGCACTGCACCAATCAGCATTGTGTACATTGCCTTTTGAGGATAGCCGGATGCTCGCATCATGTTGTTGAAGCTATAACAAAGGCTTACAAAAATATTACCTATTAGCACAATCTGGAGATATTCGCGGGCGTAGGGGAGTGTGTTTTCTGTTGCTCCAAATGCTATCAGTATCTCGTCAAGATATATATAGAACAGGGTTACAACAACGGCATTGAATATCAGAGTAAGTAGCAGGGAGTTGCCCAATATCTTCTCGGCAGTGTCTTTTCGCTTTTCGCCCAGACTTATTGAGATGCGGCTGGCTCCACCAACACCAATCAGCATGCCTAGTGAGGAAACCAGAATGGTGACCGGAAATGTAATTGCAAGTCCGGAAATAGCCATTGCACCCACTCCTTGTCCTATGAATATACGGTCAACTATGTTGTAGAGTGAGTTGACCAGTGTTCCTACAATTGCCGGTAGTGCATATTCCCATAGAAGTGGCCTGATCTTTTTCTGTTCTAAGTCTGTTTCTTTTTTTGTTCGCAAAGTAATTTAAGCTCTAATTTGAATTTCTTTTTCCGGCAGCTATACTCGTTTGAGGGTGTAAATGTCGTTTCTTCTATCTCTAAGATTTCTTACGCTGCCAAACTGATTTAGTTCACGCAGCTGGTCCAGGTCAACATCGGCTATCAGAATCATCTCTGAGTTGGGTGTTGCTTCTGCTTTAATACCATTGGTAGGGAATGCAAAATCGCATGGTGTGAATACCATCGACTGTGCATATTGAATGTCCATATTGTGAACTTTTGGCAGATTACCAACACATCCTGCTATGGCCACGTAACATTCGTTTTCGATTGCTCTTGCCTGTGCACAATGTCTCACGCGCGAATAGCCATTTTGAGTATCTGTGAGAAATGGAACAAAAAGAATTTCCATTTGTTCGTCTGCAAGTAGTCTGGACAGTTCGGGAAACTCGACATCGTAGCATATCAATACTCCGATTCTTCCGGAGTCGGTGTCGAATGTTTTTACCATATTCCCACCCAGCATGCCCCATGTGCGGGCTTCGTCGGGTGTGACGTGTATCTTCTCATATTTCTCGATGCTGCCGTCGCGTCTGCATAGGTGACCAACATTGTTGAGGCTGCCATTTTGTACCTGTGGCATGCTGCCTGTTATGATGTTGATGTTGTATGTTATTGCCAGTTCCGACATGCGGTCGATTATTTTGTTGGTGTACTTGGCTAGTTCCCTTATTGCCTGCGATTCCGTCAGATGGTTGTACTTGGCCATAAGTGGTGCATTGAAATATTCGGGAAACAGAACAAAGTCGGAATGATATCCTGATACGGCATCCACAAAGAACTCGGCTTGTTGCATCATATCTTCGAAGTCTTTGTATGATCGCATCTGCCACTGTATAAGGCCAAGCCTTACCGTTCGCTTAGGAATTGCTGCTTCTTCGGATGGTTCCTCGTAATAGATGTTGTTCCAGCGCATCAACACTGCATATTCCTCCGACATCTCATCACCCTCAAGATATCCTTTGAGCACTTTGACTGCCTGAAAATTGTTTGATATCTGGAAGTTGAGCACCGGGTCGTCAATCTCTTTTAGTCGTACTTTCTTGATGTAGGTGCGGGGTGACATTTTATCGGCATATAGATGATAGTTGGGCATTCTGCCTCCGAATACTATTGACTTCAGGTTTAGACGCTCACAAAGTTCTTTGCGGTAGTCGTAAAGACGTCTGCCCAGACGCAACCCCCTGAACTCATTGCCTGTAAAGACTTCTATACCATATAGCACATCTCCTTTGGAGGTGTGGGTGCTAAATGTTTCGTTGCCTGTAATTTTATTATAGGTATGTTTGTCGCCAAACTTTTTGTAGTCCACGATAATAGACAAAGCACAGGCGGCAAGCTTGCCGTTGACCCTGATTACAACCTGACCTTCGGGAAACATTGTAACCAGTTTCCTGATTTGAGATTTAGCCCATGTAGAGTTTTCAATATCACTGTACACCTCAGACATCATTGACTTAAGCTCTTCGTAGTCGTCAAGACTAAGATAGTCAAGTTCAATGTTTTCTATATTACTTACATCCATATTCTAAATTAAAATAGCATGACTTATAAACCACAAAGACTGTATAAGGTTTAAGTCTGAGTAGGTTAAAAAAGATATTTGTGTTTATCGGGATTAAAATCTAAGAGACAGCATCATTAAGTTTCAGCCCTTATTCAATGTAAACCTTAATCATCTTTGCATCATCCCGAGGACGATTATAGTCGTCAACAGGGAGTGTTGCAATTTTGTCAATAACATCGAATCCTTCAATTATTTCACCAAAAACGGTGTATTCATCATCTAAGTGGTGCGATCCTCCAATGGTGCTATAGGCTTCTTTGAGATCTTCGCGCAGGAAGAACTTATCCGGTGATGCTTCGTAGAGTGAGTCTACAACATTTAATAAGGAGTCGAGCAGTGAATTGAATGCAGAAGCATCTACTTTTTTCAGTTCATCAAGGTCGTCTTTGTAAGGGATGTAGTGTTCACGTATAAGCTTGTTTTTGATCGGCACATTTACCCGCATTTCCATAGAGTCAAGTCTGCCCTGTGTATAAACTTTGCCCTGAACGATATAGAACTGCGAAGCATCAGATTTCTTTTGTGGATTCACATCAGTGTTTCTTCGTGGTGCAGCTATTGCCCCCTTTTTATGAAAATGATGCTCTCTGAATTCGGGCATTATATCCATGTCGGTTCTGCCCCCACCCACCTGTGCCCCTGCCGGTGCGTTTCGTGAGTCCTGTCCTCCTCCTTGTATCATCATTTCCTTTATGACACGATGAAAGAGGGTACCATCGAAGTATCCTTGTTTTACAAGCTTTAGAAAATGCTCGCTGTGATTGGGTGTGTCGTCGTACAATATGGCTTTCATATTGCCATAATTGGTAGAGATAACAATAGTTGGATATTTGGTTTGTGCAGTGACTAAACCTGTCAACATCAAAAATAACAATACAAACTCTTTTTTTTTCATTATGTTTCCTCCGATTTTATCAATAGGTCTTTAATCTTAACTTGGGGCCTTTTTATATGTAAAGAAAGCAATTCCAAGAAATATAATATTGGGTATCCATGCTGCAACCAAGGGGCTCATATTACCTTTAACCGCAAACGAGGAGCTGATGGTCATAAACAATATATATGCCATACTAAGTGCAAGGCCCAGACCTATGTTTAGTCCCATTCCACCTTTTACTTTGCGCGCAGAGAGTGATGCTCCTATGATAGTGAGAATAAATGCTGAAAATATGGAGGCAAAACGTGAGTGATATTCAATCTGGAATGCCTGAACATTACCAAGACCCCTTTCCTGCTGACTTCTGACGTGTTGTCGCAATTGGGGGTTTGTCATCATTTGCTGGTCAGTTTTGGCTACCACAAAATCATTTGGAACAATTCGTATTATTGTGTCTATTTCACTTCCTTTGGTGATGGTTTCTCTCAGACCGTCGAACTCCCTGATTTGATAATCTTTTATTGTCCAGTGGTAGAGAGAATCATATTTGATTGATTGTGCAGTGAGACGAGATACAAGTTTAAGACTGTCAAAACTATCGATAGAAAAGTTGTAGCCGGTACTTGTTGCCATATCAAAGTTGCCAAAATATACAATTGTGCCTTTTGAAACCTTAAACTGAATGTCGCGGTCGCCTGTCTTTTTTTTGCGTGGGTCAACATATGTTTCTTCGAATTCGATGCGGGTTTTGTTTGCAGGAGGTATTATATATCCTCCCGTTACAAATGTAAACACAGCAATGACTGCTGCCGATATCATGTAGGGCCTTAGAAGGCGTCTGAATCCCATGCCGTTTGAGAGAATGGCGATTATCTCAGAATTGGATGCCATCTTGGAGGTGAAGAAAATAACGGCCAGGAAAATAAACAGCGGACTAAACAGATTGGCGTAGTATGGGATAAAGTTGACATAATAGCTAAACACTATTTCCTTGACGGGGGCACTGTTGCTTATAAACTTATCAATTTTTTCGTTGATGTCGAAAACTACTGATATGGATATAATAAGGGCAATCATGAAAACATATGTTCCAAGAAACTTCCCTATTATATATCGGTCTACACGAAATAGTTTGAATTTTCCTTTCATTCGGAATCCTATTTATAGTCGTTGCATTGTCTGTTTAACCATTCTTGCTTTCCAGGATGAAAAGTCACCCGCAATAATATGTTTTCTTGCTTCTTTCACAAGCCACAGATAAAATGCGAGGTTGTGAATGGAAGCAATCTGTAATCCGAGTATTTCATTTACATTAATCAAATGTCTAAGGTAGGCCTTGCTGTAGAGTGTATCTACAAACGATGCCCCATCTTCTTCTATGGGTGAAAAATCATTTTTCCATTTCTGATTACGCATGTTCATAATACCGTTTTTGGTGAAAATCTGCCCGTTTCTTCCATTTCGGGTTGGCATAATACAGTCGAACATGTCAACTCCTCGTTCTATGGCCTCAAGTAAATTGGCAGGGGTTCCAACTCCCATTAGGTAACGTGGTTTGTCTTTTGGCAAAATTTCATTAACCACCTCTATCATCTCATACATCACCTCTGTAGGTTCTCCTACTGCCAGTCCGCCAATTGCATTGCCATCGGCTCCCTTTTCTGCGATATTCTCTGCTGCACGACGACGCAAGTCGGGATAGACGCACCCTTGAACTATTGGAAACATAGTTTGACGGTAGCCGTATTTGCATTCTGTTTCGTCAAAACGTTTGATGCAGCGGTCAAGCCATCGTTCTGTCAAATCAAGAGATTTCTTTGCATAGGTATAGTCCGCATCACCCGGGGTGCATTCGTCAAATGCCATAATGATGTCGGCACCGATGGTTCGTTGAAAATCAATTACACTTTCGGGGGTGAAGAAGTGTTTTGAGCCATCAATATGCGATCTGAACTCTGCACCTTCTTCTGTTAGTTTTCTGTTTTCTGTGAGAGAAAATACTTGAAACCCGCCGCTGTCTGTGAGAATTGGTTTGTTCCAGCTGTTAAACTTGTGTAGTCCACCTGCTTGCTCCAGTATCTCGAGTCCGGGGCGTAAGTATAAATGATATGTATTACCCAGAATAATCTGTGCTTCGATGTCGCGCTCCAGCTCGGTCATGTGCACTGCTTTGACACTGCCCACAGTTCCAACCGGCATAAATATCGGTGTCTCTATTTGACCGTGGTCTGTGGTTATTATTCCTGCTCTTGCACTTGAGTTGGGGTCGGTATGTGTTAATTGAAAATCCAATATTATTGTTTTGTGAAATTTTAATTGACAAAGATATAGGTTTTGCTCCAACAAACAGAATAGTAAAGGTTTAAAATAAGTTACATGCGTCATCCGGGCGGCTTGCAGTTGGTAGATTAGTTTCTATTATTTTTATAAAACGGACATAAGTTCTGAAAGTTTATATTACTTTTGTTTATTGTTTGAACATTTTAAAAAAATATCCAAAATGCAAAGGAAACCTGATTGGCTCAAGGTATCCCTGCCACAGGGGAAAAAATATCTTGATATTAAAGAAATAATTGAGAAAAAAAAACTTCATACTATATGTGTGGATGGAAAATGTCCTAACTTATCTGAATGTTGGGGGCGTGGAACTGCTACTTTTATGATAATGGGGGATATTTGCACAAGAAAGTGTAAATTTTGTGCTACAATTTATGGCAGGCCTCATTCATTAGACTGGGATGAGCCTGACAGGCTGGCTGAAACTATAAATAAAATGAAGCTCAGACATTGTGTGATTACAAGTGTTGATAGGGATGATCTGAGAGATGGCGGTGCAGGATTTTGGGCTTTTACAATCAAAAAGATTCAGGAGAAAAATCCAAATACAACAATAGAAACACTGATTCCTGACTTTAATGGCAAGGAGGAGCTAGTGAACATAGTGATAGATGCTGCGCCTGAAATAATTTCTCATAATATGGAAACTGTGAGAAGGATAACACCACACATAAGAAGCAAGGCTAAATATGATGTTAGTCTGAAGACTATAGAGATAATTGCAAAAAGCGGCAAAGCAAGGGCAAAGTCGGGAATTATGGTGGGACTGGGTGAGACTGAGGATGAGGTGTATGAAACTATGGATGACCTGCGTGCTGTGGATTGTAAGATATTGACAATCGGGCAGTATCTGCAACCGACAAGAGAGCATGAGCCTGTGCATGAGTTTGTTACTCCCGAGCAGTTTGCCAAATACAAAGAAGAGGGACTTAAGAGAGGATTCAGGTTTGTGGAAAGTGGTCCGTTGGTAAGATCTTCGTATCACGCAGAAAAACATGTTCTATAGTTTAGATCGGTTATATGATGAATAAGGATGTAACTTTTCGGGATTTAGGTTTGACTAACTATAAAGAGGTTTGGGATTATCAGGAAGAGGTGTTTAAGTCAGTAATTGATTCAAAGATAAATGGAGGTCAAAATAAAGAGCAGTATCTTATTTTTTGCGAGCATAACCATGTTATTACTTTGGGCAAAAGTGGGGATAAGCACAATTTGCTGATTACCGAACAGATATGTAAAAGTAAAAATATTGATTACTATCCCATTGATAGAGGAGGTGATATAACTTACCATGGCCCCGGTCAGTTGGTGGCTTATCCCATCATTGATCTGGAAGAATTTGGATTTGGAATTAAAAGCTATATTTCTATGCTTGAAGATGTGGTTGTGTCAGTTCTTAAGGATTATAATATTATCGGGATGAAGGATAATAATGCGATGGGTGTTTGGATTGATGCCAACAGTCCGGATAAGGCACGGAAGATTTGTTCGATTGGCGTGAAGGCCAGCCGATATGTGACTATGCATGGATTGGCTCTAAATGTAAATACGGATTTATCTTATTTCTCGTATATAAATCCCTGTGGATTTACTGATAAGCCTGTTACGTCAATTAATAAAGAGATAGGTAGAGATATAGATATGCAGGAGGTGTCTGCTAAAATGAAAGATAAGTTCGGGGAGATTTTTGAATTTAGATTCAGGTAGCAGATATTCTGTATTGTCTGTATTAATAAAAGAAAGAGGATGTTCAGCAACACTTATGTGTGTGAACATCCTCTTTTAATTCCATTTAAACAGTATTTAAACAGTGTTTAAACACTATTCAATTGCTGCCTGTGCTGCTGCCAGTCGTGCAATCGGGACACGGAATGGAGAGCAGGAAACATAGTTTAGTCCTACGTGATGGCAGAACTTAACTGAAGATGGTTCACCTCCGTGCTCACCACAAATACCGCACTTAAGTTCAGGTTTCACTGAACGACCTTTCTGTACGCCCATTGTGACAAGTTGACCAACCCCATTCTGGTCGAGTACAGCAAATGGGTCGTGCTTTATGATTCCTTTGTCGATATATAGAGGAAGGAACTTGGCTACGTCATCGCGGCTGTAGCCGAATGTTAGCTGAGTAAGGTCATTGGTACCGAATGAGAAGAAATCTGCTTCTTCAGCAATCCTATGTGCCGTAAGTGTTGCACGAGGAATTTCAATCATTGTACCTACTTTGTAAGTGATTGTGTCTCCAAATTCCTGGAACACCTGCTCGGCGGTCTCTACAATTACTTTCTTTTGAGCGATAAATTCATATACAATACCGGTGAGCGGAACCATTATTTCGGGCATTGCATTAATGCCTTCCTTCTTCAATTCCAATGCAGCTTCAATAATAGCTCTACTTTGCATTTCCGTAATCTCGGGATATAGATTTCCCAGACGACATCCACGCAGACCTAGCATCGGATTTGACTCCAGCAGTCCTTCAACACGTTCTTTTATCTCCTGGAAAGAAATGTTCATAGCTTTTGCCATTTCTTCCTGTCCTTTTTCGTCGTGTGGCACAAACTCGTGCAAAGGTGGGTCAAGAAGGCGAACAGTTACTGGATATCCTTCCATTGCTTTGAATATGCCTTTAAAATCTTCTTTCTGAACCGGAAGAAGTTTGTTTAGTGCAGCGCGACGACCTTCTTCATCTTTTGCAAGTATCATTTCGCGCATTGCAACAATCTTGTCGCCCTCAAAGAACATATGCTCAGTACGAGTCAGACCAATACCGGTAGCTCCAAAGTTGCGTGCAATTTTAGCTTCCTTGGGTGTGTCGGCATTTGTTCTTACATTCATGCGGGTGTATTTGTTTGCAATTTCCATTAACTCAAGGAAATCAGATCCGAGTTCTGCGTCTTGTGTTGCTATTTTTCCCTGATAAACATTTCCGGTGGTACCGTTAAGCGAAATCCAATCGCCTTCTTTTATTACAGTGCCATTAACGGTCATTGTTCTCTCTTTGTAATTAATTACAGTGTTGTTTGCAGCAGAAACGCAACATTTGCCCATGCCTCGTGCAACCACAGCAGCGTGAGAGGTCATTCCTCCGCGAGCAGTTAGAATTCCCTGTGCAACAGCCATACCACGTAAGTCTTCGGGCGATGTTTCGATACGACAAAGGATTACTTTCTTGCCTTGTGCTGCCTGTTCCTCTGCTTCATCGGCATGGAAAACTATCTGTCCCGAAGCTGCTCCGGGTGATGCGGGAAGACCATTGGTTACAGGAGTTGATTGTGCCAAAGCTTCTTTGTCGAACACAGGATGAAGAAGTTCGTCTAGTTTTTCAGCGTCGCATCTCAGAAGTGCTGTTTTCTCGTCTATGGTACCTTCTTTCATCATATCGATTGCAATTTTTACCATTGCTGCAGCAGTACGTTTACCGCTTCTGGTCTGCAAAAGCCAAAGTTTGTTGTCTTGAATTGTGAATTCAAGGTCTTGCATATCCTTAAAGTAATCTTCAAGTTTTTGCTGGATTTCAATAAGCTCAGCTGCTGCCTCAGGCATAACTTCCTCAAGTGAGGGATATTTTGCTGCACGATCTTCTTCAGATACTCCCTGAAGTTTTGCCCAGCGTTTGGATCCTTCAAGTGTAATCTCCTGTGGAGTTCGAACGCCTGCAACAACATCTTCGCCTTGTGCATCAATAAGATACTCTCCATTGAAAATATCCTCTCCCGTAGCTGAGTCTCTTGTGAATGCAACGCCTGTTCCCGATGATTTACCCATATTTCCGTAAACCATTGCCTGAACATTAACTGCAGTACCCCAGGAATCTGAGAAATTATTCATTTTACGATAAAATACTGCTCTTTCGTTTGTCCAGCTGTCAAATACTGCCATTACTGCACCCCATAGTTGGTCCCAGGCACTATCGGGGAAGTCGTTTCCTGTTCTTTCCTTTACAGCAGCCTTGAACTTTTTAACCAGTTCTTTGAGATCGGCAACGGTCAAGTCGTTGTCGAGCTCTACACCTCTGTTGGCTTTCATCTCATCCATTATTTCTTCAAACGGGTCAATGTCGTCTTTGCTTTCGGGTTTCATTCCTAATACAACATCGCCATACATCTGAACAAATCGGCGGTAAGAGTCCCATGCAAACCTTTCGTTGCCTGATTTCTTTGCAATTCCTTCTACAGCATCGTCGTTTAGTCCGAGATTAAGTACTGTATCCATCATACCCGGCATTGAAACGCGCGCGCCGGAACGAACGGAAAGCAAGCATGGATTCTCTTTATCTCCAAACTTGGTTCCCATGATGTTCTCAACATATGCAACTGCTTTTTCAACCTCAGGTTTTAGCTTTTCAACCACGTAATCTTTTCCCAATTCGTTGTATTCTGTACAGGTTTCGGTTGTTATGGTGAATCCGGGAGGGACCGGTACTCCAATAAGGTTCATCTCTGCTAAGTTAGCACCTTTGCCTCCCAATAGATTTTTCATATCGGAACGGCCTTCGGCTTCGCCGTTTCCAAAGGTATAAACTCTCTTTCTATTCATTTTTTCGATTAGTTTATTTAATTAATAATTTAGGATAACTTTTCATATGAAATTTAAGATTGCAAATGTAGTAAAATAAATATATACAAAACAATAGAAATGAGGTTAAAAGAAAGATAACATGTTGTGGTATATTAAGTTTTGAATAGCATTTCTTAGTCGTGCCAATTTGTCTTTCTTGTTTATTGGATTTTTTCTGATAAATTGTTGTGTGTAAACTTATAGATTGAGCTTGAACAGGAGTAATTTGTGATGTGATTATCTATAAAACTAAACCCCATTTATCTGCTTGTTATAGATAAATGGGGTTGTGCTATATTATGTTTTATAGAAATAGTATCTACTCAATATTTTTCCTCACTTGTGTAAGGAAACTACTCATTTTGTCGTTGTCTTTTTCTTCGATAATGGATAGCAATTCTTTTAGCTTTTCTCTTATACTCGTAAGTTGTTGCGGAGTATATGGGTTAAAGAGAATTTCAGTAAGCAAAAAGTCATCTTCTGAGAGCAATCCTTGTGCGATATTCATGTGTCGTTTAAAAGTTGTTCCGGGTGCATCCTGATGTTTCATCACAGAGGCAAACACTAATGTGGAGGCAAATGGGATTGAGAGAGAGTATGCAATTGTCTCATCGTGTTCTTTGAACGTGTATTCAAATACGTTTAACTTTAGACTCTTGTACAGATCTTTGAAAAAAACCTTACCCAGGTGTGAGGATTCAGATATTATTATAGCACTTTGAGTACTAAGGTCGTTTAGACTAGCGAAAGTAGGGCCAAACATGGGGTGAGTCGATACATATGGGCGGGTGCGTTCACGATAGAACTCTTCCAGTCCTGTCTTAACTGAAGCTATATCACTTAATATACAGTTTTGAGGCAGGTATGGCAATACCAGATTAAATGCCTCGATTGTATACTTAAGTGTTACGGCATTGATTACTAATTCCGGTGCAAATTCTTCTATTTCAGCCGGTCTAGTCATACGTTGTGTGTTGTATGTGAACCTGAGTCTCATTGGGTCAGTATCAAATATCGCAACCTCATGTTCAAAACTGAGTACGTCAGCAAAGAACGAACCCATTTTGCCTGCTCCTAATATTAATATCTTCATGCTCTTAAAGTTAATTACTTTTTTGCATTTTCCATTACCACAAACTGTTGGCGAACAGATTCTGTGTGGATAGCTTCTAATACTTTCATAGCAAACTCAGCGGACATATCCATGGTTTCGGCTAATGCAGCTCTGTCTTTAAGGATATGACTGTATCGTCCTGTCTGTAAAATGGGCATACCATGCTCAAGTTTGTATTGTCCAATTTCCCGGGAAACACGCATTCTCTTTGATAACAATTGTAATAACTGGTTATCTAATTCATCAATTTGATTTCTCAGATCAGATAGATCTTCTGTTGTTTGAACTGTGTCTCTTATTACGAGATTCTTCATAATTTTGCCTAATGCCTCAGGTGTTACCTGTTGATCTTTGTCGCTCCATGCTTCGTCAGGATTACAATGTGACTCAATAATAAGGCCGTAAAAGTTCAGATCCATAGCTTGCTGGCTGATTGTTTCTATCAGATCTCGTTTTCCTCCGATGTGACTTGGGTCACAAATAACCGGTAATTCAGGGAAACGGCGCTTTAGTTCAATTGGGATATGCCATTGAGGGATGTTACGATATATTGTTTTATCGTTAGTGCTAAAACCACGATGAATAACACCAAGCTTCCTGATGCCTGCATTATAAAGTCTTTCAATTGCTCCCACCCACAGCTCTAAGTCAGGGTTAACCGGATTTTTTATTAATACAGGAATGTCAACTCCGTCTAGTGTATCGGCTATTTCTTGTACAGAAAAAGGATTAGCTGCTGTTCTGGCCCCAATCCAAAGCATATCCACACCGTATTTCAAAGCTTCGTAGGCATGCTTCTCTGTTGCTACTTCAGTTGCTACATACATTCCTGTTTCTTTTTTAACTTCCTGAAGCCATTTTAGTGCCGGTGTACCAATACCTTCAAAACCACCCGGTTTTGTTCGTGGCTTCCAAACCCCTGCTCTAAATATTTTTACTCCTAATGCAGCAAGATTTTTGGCAGTCTCCATTACTTGCTCTTCTGTTTCGGCACTACAAGGTCCTGAAATCATTAACGGACGCTTTGCGTCAACTCCCGGTAATAAAATTGATTCAAAATTCATAGCTGTTATTTTTAATTGTTTGTTTTGTTGTTTAAATAGTTTTTAATTCGGTTGTATGCTTCTTTTATCTTTTCCACATCTGAACCAAGTGATATCCTGATATATCTCTCACCGTTGCTTCCAAAAATAAACCCCGGTGTGATAAATACCCTTGCGCCACGTAGGAGCTCATCCACTATTTTTTCGCTGCTTTCAACATTGCTGTTAAGTTTGCCCCACACAAATAGTCCTACTTGTTTACTGTCATACTCACATTCAAGCAAGTCCATAATCTTTTCTGCCCAAATACGTCTTTCTGCGTAGGTGCGGTTCATATCTGCATGCCACTCTTTTGAATTCTGTAGCGCAGCAATAGTGGCAAGTTGCATAGGTTTAAATTGTCCACTATCAATATTGCTTTTGGCTTTTAAGACCCATTGAACAAACTGCTGATTAGATGCGAGCATTCCCATTCTCCAACCTGACATATTGTGTGATTTGCTTAGGGAATTAAGTTCAATACAGATATCTATTGCTCCCTCTACCGACAAAATACTTAGCGGAGTGTCGTTTAAAATAAAACTGTAGGGGTTGTCGTGGCAGATAACGATGTTGTGCTTCTTTCCAAAAGCTACCAGCTTTTCAAAGAGTTCAATACTGCCACTTGCTCCTGTTGGCATGTTTGGATAATTCACCCACATTATTTTTACTTTTGACAAATCCATTTTCTCCAATGACTCAAAGTCAGGTTGCCAGTTGTTGTTCTCCAACAAGTCATAACTAATAATATTTGCCTCCAGAAGATTGGATACAGATGAGTAGGTTGGGTATCCTGGATTTGGCACCAATACAGAGTCTCCTTTGTTTAGGAAAGCCATTGAAATATGTAGTATACCTTCTTTAGAACCGATTAGTGGAAGCACTTCATTGGTGCTTAGGCTCACTCCATATATTTTATTGTACCAATCTGCATATGCTTTTCGCAGTTCAGGAATACCTGAGTATGGTTGATAGGCATGTACATCAGGCAAAACAATTGTTTTGCTTAATGTTTCAATTGTTTCTTTGGATGGCATCTTGTCAGGAGCACCAACTCCAAGACTGATAACGTTCTTCCCTTCGGCGTTCATTTGTGCAATCTCAGCAAGTTTCACCGAAAAGTAATATTCTGATATTCCTTTGATACGTTCAGCAGGTTCTATCGCTTTAGTTATACTCATAATATCTATTTGTTTACTATTTGTTTGTCTTCTTTGTATTCTCCCAATATCTTGAGATTGCCTACAAGTGGCAGTATCGCTCTGATTGCTTGTCTGTATCTTTCATAGTCTGAAAAAGTCAAATCAATATAGAATTGGTATTCCCATTCGCTGCCTACAATCGGGAGTGATTGAATTCGGGTGAGATTAATATTATAGAATGACAAAATAGACAGAACCTGTGAAAGACTGCCTTCTTCGTGAGGTAGCACAAAGACCAGCGATGACTTATCTATCTTAAGAGATTTTCGCACACCCGGTACCATATCTTCATGAGCTAAGATAAGGAAACGGGTGAAGTTTCTTTTATTAGTCTCAATTCCGCTTGCCAGAATGTTCAAGCCATATATTTCTGCTGCCAATTGGCTACAAACGGCTGCAACACCTTGAAGTTTGTTCTCTGCAATTTCTTTAGCAGCCAGTGCTGTGTCGTCGTGTTCTACCACTTTCACATCGCCTAATGAATCTAAGAAGTCACTACATTGCATAAGGGCCATAGGGTGTGATATTACTTCCTTGATATCTGATAGTTCTTGTCCCGGAAGAGCTGAGAGGGTATGTGAGATTCTCAGTTTTTGCTCTCCGGCAATTTTCATGTCGTTAATCTTAAGTAAATCATGATTCTGTAATAGTCCCCCTGCAATAGTGTTCTCAATAGCCATAATGGCAAGGAGCTCAGGATCAGCATCCGTTTCTTTGAATATATCTTGAAAAGTAAGGCAAGGCACAATTTCAACCTCTTCCTGAAAATAGGTGCGGGCTGCTATTTCGTGATATGCGCCGGTGCCACCTTGTATTGCAATCTTTTTCATCTCTTGCATATTGTTCTATAAATAAAAAAATCCTATCGGAGTTCGACAGGATTTTAAAGTTCAAAAAATATTGTATTGTTATTATTGCATATAAAATCCTGTTCTACTTAATAAAGTAAAAGTAAAAATAGAAAGAATATGCAAAATTGTTTAGTTTCATTTTGTCACCATTTCGTATGATTGAACTGCAAAAGTACAATAAAATTTAAACAATGCAATAAAAAGAATGTTTTTTTCATCATTTACTCACAAAAACACTTCAGACCCTTTTTTATATTGATATGCCTATATCTCATTTATTTATGTATATTTGCAAATTAAAATTAATCTGAACATCAAAAAACTATAAATTCATGTTTAAAAATCATCCAAAAGGACTCATTGGTGCTGCCTTGTCAAATATGGGCGAGCGATTTGGGTTTTACATTATGATGGCCATTCTGACGTTGTTTATTTCGTCTAAATTTGGTCTTTCTGAAACCACAACAGGGTATATTTATTCTGCCTTTTATGCTTCAATTTACTTGTTGGCTTTAGTAGGTGGATTAATTGCCGACAAAACTAAAAACTATAAGGGTACAATTACTATTGGTATTGTTTTAATGGCGGTTGGGTATCTGATTATAGCTATACCAACACCTACGCCTGTACCAAACTTGTGGATGTACCTCGCACTTACATGTCTTGGACTTCTGATAATTGCCTTTGGAAATGGGTTGTTTAAGGGCAATCTTCAGGCATTGGTAGGGCAGATGTATGATGACCCTAAATATTTTGACAAGAGAGATGCCGGCTTTCAAATCTTTTATATGTTTATTAATATAGGAGCAATGTTTGCACCTTTTATTGCAATTGGTGTGCGTAACTGGTGGCTAAAAGTTCACAATTTTGATTATAATGCCGGGCTTCCGGAACTTTGTCACGAATATATCGCAAAGGGAGCATCTATGCCGGCAGAGTCTTTGGAGCGCCTTACTCAATATGCTTCGGATGTTACTCTTGATGGTTCTCCTGTAACAGACCTAATGGTATTCTCGAACAGTTATCTTGATGTATTTAATGTGGGCTTTCAATACGCTTTCGCAGCGGCAATCGTAGCGATGGTTATATCTTTGGTGATTTTCCTTGTTAATAAAAAATCATTCCCGGATCCTGCCAAAAAACTAGCGGCAGATGCAAAGGATTCAAAGCAAAAAATCTCGAAAGAGGAGATTGCAATGAGTGCACAAGAAATAAGACAACGCATATATGCTTTGTTTGCTGTGTTTGGAATTGTGATATTCTTCTGGTTGTCGTTTCACCAAAATGGTTATTCTCTAACTTATTTTGCACGCGATTATATTAATCTGGATGTAATTAATATCAACTTAGGCTTTACAAGTATCAAAGGAGCAGAGATATTTCAAAGTGTGAATCCTATTTTTGTAGTATTCCTGACTCCTCTTATTATGTGGTTCTTTGGTCGGATGAGACGAATGAACCGAGAGCCTTCAACCCCTATGAAAATAGCGATTGGTATGGGTATTGCCGCTCTTGCGTATATATTCCTGATGGTTGTATCTTTTGCTTTACCACCAAAATCGGCTCTGGCCACTATGAGTGCTGATGAGATTGATATGATGCGTATAACTCCGTGGGTAATGATAGGAATGTATTTTATTTTAACAGTAGCCGAATTGTTTATCAGTCCGCTGGGTTTATCTTTCGTATCAAAAGTAGCACCACCTCATCTGCAAGGTTTGATGCAGGGAAGCTGGCTTGCTGCAACTGCTGTTGGTAACTCTATTATATTTATTGGAGGGATTTTATACACCAGTGTGCCATTGTGGATTTGCTGGCTTGTGTTTGCCATTGCCACCGGCTTATCAATGATGGTTATGCTTAGCATGGTGAAATGGCTTGAAAAGGTCGCATCTTAAGCTATAAAAAATATAATTTATAAAAACCGGTAAGTTAGTCTTATCGGTTTTTTTGATTTCTATAAAAAGTGAATTCGTTATAGTTAATCTCTATTACTCTTTTTAGAAGATACAATTTTCTCTATATTTGTAATCTTCAAAACCTCACAGATAACAGTAATTATATGGAACCTTTTGTACATCTGCACGTTCACTCTCAGTATTCACTTTTAGACGGACAGGCATCAATTCCTCGTTTGGTTGATAAAGCCATGAAGGACGGGATGCCCGGAATTGCCCTAACTGACCATGGAGCCATGTTCGGTATTAAAGATTTTGTAAACTATGTTGGAAAAGCAAAATCCAAAATAAAAGGTGAGTTAAAGAAGTTGAATGCTGAACTAGAAAAGAGTCCAAACAACCATAATCTCAAACAACAGATTGAGATAAAAACTAAACAGCTCGATTTTAAGCCAATAATAGGTTGTGAGTGTTACATGGCAAGACGAGGGAGATTGTTGCAATCGGAAAAAACAGATGGCAGCGGTTGGCATCTCGTTGTTCTTGCCAAAAACCTGACTGGTTATAAGAACCTGATTAAGATGGTCTCAAAAAGTTGGACGGAAGGATTTTATTATCGTCCACGTATAGATAGGGAACTGCTTGAGCAGTATAAAGAAGGTCTAATAGTGACAAGTGCTTGTCTGGGAGGCGAAATACCAAGAAAAATAGCTGATGGTGAAATTGAAGCTGCTGAAGAAGCTGTGCAATGGTTCAAAAATTTGTTTGGAGAGGATTACTATCTCGAGATTCAACGTCACAAAACCAATAGACCTGACGCTGACCAAACTACTTATCCTAAACAGGAGATGGTGAACAAGGAGCTTCTTAAGATTGCAGAGAAATATGATGTAAAAGTTATTGCAAGTAATGATGTTCACTTTGTCAATGAGGAGGATGCTGACGCACATGACAGATTAATATGTCTGAGTACGGGCAGGGACTTTGACGATCCTAACAGGATGCGCTACAGTAAGCAGGAATGGCTGAAGACCACTGCTGAAATGAATCAGGTTTTTGGAGATCTTCCTGAAACTTTGTCGAATACTTTGGAGGTTATTGAAAAGGTTGAGGAGTATTCTATTAATAATCCTGCCTTAATGCCCTTTTTTCCTATTGATGAATCATTCGGAACAGAAGGAGGATATAAACAAAAATATAGTGAGGAAGATCTGATTGAAAAATTTGGTTCTGACGCTTATGAAAGAATGGGGGGGTATGATAAGGTTATTCGTATTATGCTGGAGTCTGACTACCTCAGGCATCTTACCTATTTGGGTGCTCACCGAAGATATGGTGATGAGCTCTCTGATGAAGTAAGAGAACGTCTCGATTTCGAGCTTGACACAATTGTTAATATGGGCTTCCCGGGCTATTTCCTGATTGTGCAGGATTTTATTAATGCGGCACGTGAAATGGATGTGGCTGTTGGTCCGGGTCGAGGGTCTGCTGCAGGCTCTGCGGTTGCTTATTGTCTTGGTATCACCGATATTGACCCACTTAAATATGACTTACTATTTGAGCGCTTCCTAAACCCCGACCGTATTTCGATGCCTGATATTGACATCGACTTTGATGATGAGGGGCGTGATAGAGTTTTGCAATGGGTTACTGAAAAATATGGACATGAAAAAGTGGCTCGTATTATAACGTATGGCACAATGGCAACTAAATCTTCTATTCGTGATGTTGCCCGTGTACATAAATTGCCACTGCAAGAAGCTGACAGGTTAGCCAAGCTTGTCCCTGACAGAATCCCAAACGTAAAGAAAGTAAACTTAAAGGAATCAATACAATACGTTCCCGAGTTACAAGAGGCGGCAAATAGTCCTGACCCTCTGCTTAGTGATACGCTCAAGTATGCTAAAATGCTTGAGGGTAATGTACGTAGCACCGGAGTTCATGCCTGTGGCGTGATTATAGGACAGACTGACATATCAGATATTGTGCCTATCAGTACAGCTGATGATAAAGAGACCAAAGAAAAAGTTCTGGTAACTCAATATGAGGGCTCTGTAATTGAAGAGACAGGCTTGATTAAAATGGATTTCCTGGGATTAAAGACGCTGACTATTATCAAAGATGCGGTAAAGAATATCGAAATTACTACCGGCAAAAAGATTGATATTAGTGCTATTCCACTTGATGATGCCAAGACCTATGAGTTATATAGCAGTGGTCAGACTACAGGGACTTTCCAGTTTGAGTCTGCAGGCATGCAGAAATATTTGAAAGAGCTTCGCCCCTCTAAATTTGAAGACCTTATTGCGATGAATGCGCTGTACAGACCGGGGCCAATGGATTATATTCCCCAGTTTATTAAGCGTAAGCATGGTGAGGAGGAGATTGTTTACGATATACCCATTATGGAGGAATACCTTAGCGAAACCTATGGTATTACTGTTTACCAGGAGCAAGTCATGCTTCTGTCTCGTTTGTTGGCAAACTTTACGAGAGGTCAATCAGACGAATTGCGTAAGGCGATGGGTAAAAAGTTAGCTGACCAGATGGCTAGTCTCAAAGAGAAGTTTCTAAACGGGGGAAAGGAGAATGGTTATGAAGCTAAGGTGCTGGAGAAAATATGGGGTGACTGGGAAAAGTTTGCACAATATGCATTTAATAAGTCGCACTCTACCTGTTATTCATGGTTGGCATACCAAACTGCGTGGCTAAAAGCCAACTATCCTTCTGAATATATGGCTTCTGTATTATCCAACAACCTGAATAATATTGCGGAAATCACTAAATTCATGGATGAGTGTAAGTCGATGGGCATTAATGTGCTTAGCCCCGATGTAAATGAATCACTCTCCAAGTTTTCTGTAAACAATGAGGGTCATGTTCGTTTTGGAATGGCAGCTATAAAAAGTGTTGGTCATGGTGCTGTCGAAAGTATAATTGCTGAACGTAGTGTTAATGGTCCCTATAAGGATATTTTCGACTTTGTGGAGCGTGTTAATCTTTCGTCATGTAACAAAAAGAATATAGAATCACTTGCTCTTGCAGGAGCATTCGATTCTTTGCCGGGCGTTAAAAGAGAACATTTTGTTGGTGAGACCAGTAAAGGAGAAGAATTTCTGGATGTGTTGATTAGGTATGGAAACAAATTTCAACAAGACCAGCAGCAGTCTATGAACTCTTTGTTTGGAGATGATGTTTCGTTTATGATTGCTCGTCCTGAGTTACCTCAGGTAAGAGCATTCTCTGATTTGGAGCGACTAAATAAAGAGCGTGAATTGATAGGAATCTATCTTTCTGCACATCCGCTTGACGAATATGAATACATCCTCAAATATGTGTGCAGTGCAGATAGTCTGAAATTGCAAAACTTACCGGCACTTAATGGAAGAGATATAACTTTTGGCGGTTTGGTAACTGCTGTTCGTGAAGGACAAACAAAGAGAGGAAGTCCATATACAATAATGACTGTTGAGGATTACTCCGGAAGTGTTGAGTTAGCTTTTTTTGGAGATGACAGTGTCAATTTTGGCAAATATGCACGTAATGGTCTATCTCTGTTCATCAATGCCCGTGTTCAGCCAAAACGATATCGTCAGGAAGAAATGGAGATAAAGGTAGGTACGATAAGTTTATTGGCAGAAGCTAAAGATAAACTTGTGTCGAAACTTACACTTCTGATTCGCCTGGAGGATATTGACAGTAGTATGATTTCTGACTTGTCTGCACTGGCTAAAAACAATTCAGGTAATTCTTTGTTATATTTCCATGTCATCAGCGAAGAGTCTGGTTTAAATGTAGAATTATTTTCACGTCCAACTAAGATAAATGTTAATGGTAAACTGATTAATTATCTTATAAATGACTTAAATATAAACTTCAAAATCAATTAAATATAAACTTAATAAATCAAATTAAAATGGCAATTGAAATTACAGATGCAACACTGGAAGAAGTGTTGGCAACCGACAAATTAGTTGTAGTAGACTTTTGGGCAGAGTGGTGTGGACCTTGCAAGATGATTGGTCCGATTATAGAACAAATCGGTGAAGAATATAAAGATAAAGTGGTAGTAGGAAAAGTTGATGTTGATGACAACGACGAAGCTGCTGCAAAATATGGTATCCGCAATATTCCAACAGTTCTGTTTATCAAAAATGGAGAAGTTGTTGATAAAGTAGTTGGTGCAGGTGGCAAAAGCCTTTTCACTGATAAGGTTGAAAAGCATATGTAGAACATAGCAACTTTGTATCGTCCTAAATAACCGTTACAGGTTTTAGTACAAAATTAATAGATTTATC
>CAYFUQ010000008.1:0-62311 GCA_964346415.1 uncultured Proteiniphilum sp. | reverse complement strand
ACACGCTTAATCATTATGTTGATTTCGCCAATGATTGAGAAGAATAGTTGTTCTACCTGTGCGCGTGTTTTCAAATCGAGCATGCCGAGGCTGAAGAGGTCCAGAGATTCTTCCCTGATTTGTTGTGCGTCGTGCCATGCTTCCAGCATACGGGGCTGAGTGAGTGAGTCCCATATTTTGTATAGTTCTTTCACCAGCTCGTGGTCGTCATCGTGTATGTCTATTTCTTCTGCCCATGTTGGCATGGTTGCAGTTTCCAGCACTTCAAACACCAGCACCGAGTGATGTGCAGTGAGTGCACGTCCCGATTCGGTGATAATCTTTGGGTGGGGAATATCGTTTTTATTGGCTGCATCCACAAAAGCAAACACAGAGTCGTTCACATATTCCTGAATGGAATAGTTGATGCTGTTTTCGCTGTATGAAGAGCGGGTGCCGTCGTAATCGACGCCCAGTCCGCCGCCTATGTCTGTGAATTCAATGTTGAACCCGAGTGCATGCAACTCAACGTAGAACTGTGCGGCTTCGCGCAGTGCGGTTTTGATTCTGCGTATCTTGGTGATCTGGCTTCCGATATGGAAGTGGATAAGGCGGAAGCAATCTTCCATTTCATGCTCTTTGAGCATTTCAAGGGCTTCGAGTAGTTCGCTGGAGTTGAGTCCAAACTTGCTGCCGTCGCCTCCCGACTCTTCCCATTTTCCGCTGCCGGAGCTGGCAAGCTTGATGCGGATGCCTATGTTGGGGCGCGCGTTGAGGCGTTTTGCTGTTTCTATGGTGAGCTTTAGCTCGTTTATCTTTTCAACAACGATGAACACCTGTTTGCCCATCTTCGTGGCAAGCAGTGCAAGTTCTATATAGCTTTCGTCTTTGTATCCGTTGCAGATAATGATTGAGTTGGTTTCGGTGTTGGTGGCAATCACTGCGTGGAGTTCGGGTTTGGAGCCTGCTTCCAGTCCGATGTTATATTTCTTGCCGTGCGAAACTATTTCTTCAACCACCTGGCGCATCTGATTGACTTTGATGGGATACACTATATAGTTTTGTGCATTGTATCCATACTCTTTGGATGCAATGTTGAAACAGGTGGATATCTTCTCAATCCTGTTATCTAATATCTCGGGAAAACGGATTAATACCGGTGCCGACACGTCGCGAAGGTATAGCTCGCGCATCAACTCGTTGAGGTCAATACTGTTTGACCCTTTTTTGCGGGGTGAAACCTGAACATTTCCCTTTTCATTAATAGAGAAATATCCATTGCCCCAGCCGTTGATGTTATATAATTCTTCCGAATCTTCAATTCGCCATTTTCTCATTTTCAGTCAGTTAGTTAAATGTGATAATTAAGTGAGCAAAAATAATAAATAATTTTGTTTTTTGATTGTTCTTAAGCTTCATTGTGAAAATGATTTGCAATATCAAATTTTTAAATAACTTTGTCGGTATTATCTCATTTTATTAATCACATTCATAGAAAAGTCATTCGATTTATGGAAAAAGTAAAGGATATCCTCACATCATATAGGACAACTGTTGTTCTTCTGTTTATTTATGCTATGATGATGGCACTTGGGACTTACATTGAGGAGGTAATGTCAACAACTGCCGCTAAAATTCTGATTTACTATTCACCTGTCTTTATTCTGCTTCATCTTTTGCTTATTACCAATTTTTTGTTGGTGATGGTTGAGAAGCGTTTTATTCAGAGCAGGCGCTGGGCTTTGCTGGTTATTCACGGGGCATTGATAGTTATTTTGATTGGAGCCATGGTTACTCACGTGTTTGGCAGAGAGGGCACGGTTCATATTCGTGAAGGCGAAAAGACCAATGTTATGATTTCGCACACGGCTAAAGGTGTCTTTGAGTATACATTGCCATTTACGGTTGAGCTCAAGGAGTTCAGAATGGTTCGCTATCCGGGGTCCAACAGTCCTTCGTCATACGAGAGTGACCTGAAGATATATGATGGCGACAACATGACGGAGACTACTGTTTTTATGAACAATGTGTTTGATATAAAGGGCTACAGGTTGTTTCAGTCGTCGTATGATGAGGATGAGCTGGGCACAATATTGTCTGTGAATCAGGATATGGCGGGTATGTTGATAACGTACTTTGGGTATATTGCTTTGCTGATTGGTTTTGTGTTGATGTTTATTACGCGCAATTCCCGTTTCAGGCAGTTGGGCAGGCAGCTGCAGCAGGTGCAAAACGCCATAAAGGTTGCGGTTGTTTTGCTTCTGTTCTCAATACCTGCTTTGTCAAATGACTTCACAAACCATGCCACCTTCAAGGCTCTGGAGCGAAATGCTCCGCCTGTGGAACACGCTCAAATGTTTGGTGAGTTGCCCGTGCAACTACGGGGCAGGGTGATGCCGATGAATAGTTTTTCGTCGGAAATATTGCGCAAGTTGTATGGGAAAGATAAGATTGGTAAACTAACGTCCGATCAGTTCCTGATTAGTTTGATGTCAACACCCGAAATGTGGCTTCAGATTGAGTTTATAAAATGTAAGAATGATGATATAAAAGAGAAGTACGGGTTGCATGGCAACAGAGTTTCTTATTCTCAGCTTTTTGATGAACGTGGCAATTACAGGCTTTTAGAGAGTGTGGAGGCTGTTCACCACAAGGCTGTGCAGGACAGAAACAAATATGAAAAGGATCTGATGAAGCTGGATGAACAAATTAACATTATGTTTTTATTGCTCAATTATCAGATTCCTGCTTTGTATCCTGATGCTAATGATCCGGGGCATACTTGGTATGCGTCGGGTGATGATCTGACTGGTGTTTTTGCTGAAGAGGATTCATTGTTTATATCGCGTTCCTACAGATTTTATCTGGCGGAGGCTGCTCAGTCGATGAATTCGGGAGATTGGGAACAGCCTGAAACTGTTTTGAGCTCTATCAAAGCGTATCAGAATAAAAATGATGCGGGGAAGCTGATAAATAGTTCCAAAATAGAATCTGAAGTAAAGTATAACAAACAGAATGTATTCAGTGTTGTGCGTACTGCATATTTTGTGTTGGGATTCCTGCTTCTTATTGTTTCGTTTGCAGCTCTGTTTAATGAGAGGAAATGGATGAAGGGTGTGTCGCTGATTCTGACAATTGGTATTGTTTTGGGTTTTATGTATCAAATATATGGCATGGGACTTCGGTGGTACATTTCGGGATATGCTCCGTGGAGCAATTCGTATGAAACGATGGTGTATGTGTCATTGGTAACGGTGTTGGCGGGGTTGGTGTTTGTTCGCAAAAGCTATCTGACATTATCGTTGACTACCATTTTTGGCGGTTTGATTTTGTTTGTATCCGGACTGAACTGGATGGACCCCGAGATAACAACACTTGTGCCGGTGCTAAAGTCTCCATGGCTTATGATTCACGTCGCGGTGATTGTTGCTGCTTACGGATTCTTTGGGATTGGCTTTTTGCTTGGCATTGTAAATCTTGTGATAATGATTTTTGCAGGCAACAACAAGAAGACTCAACTGCGAATAAAGGAGTTGAGCATTATCAATAATATGGGGCTGCTGATTGGGTTGACGCTGTTGACAATAGGCACATTTATGGGGGCAGTGTGGGCCAATGAGTCGTGGGGCAGATATTGGAGCTGGGACCCAAAGGAGACCTGGGCGTTGATTACTGTTGTGATTTACAGTATCGTGATTCACCTTCATCTGGTGAGAGGGTGGTTTAGCAACTGGTCTTTCAACTTTGCTTCTGTAATGGCATTTGCCTCTGTGCTGATGACTTTCTTTGGGGTTAACTTCTTCCTGAGCGGCCTTCATTCATATGGAAAGAATGAAGGTGTGGCGGCAATGTTCAATTATATTGGGATTGGATTCCTTGTAATAATTCTGATTGCCGTTGTTTCGTTTGTTAGGTCAAAAAGGAACGGATAGTTACAATTCAAAACTACTCCTTCAGTAGTTTGTCTATAGTTTTGTGCACTCCCTTGCTGTTCCAGTTTGCAGATCCTTTCTTGCGAATTGCGATGCTTCCGTCCTTTCCTATCAGGAAAGTCATGGGGATGGTTGCCGACGATAGTTGCGGCGGAGCAGTTGAGTGCATAAAGTAAACGGGAAGGTCGTAATTGTTTTTGGTCATAAACTTATCGATATCTTCCTTAGGGTCGGTTGTGGCAAAAATGAACTCTATGTCGGGATTATTTTTATATTTGTCATATAGCTTCTGTATGGAAGGCATTTCTGCAATACATGGCGGACACCATGTAGCCCAGTGGTTTACAAACACTACTTTTCCTTTGGCTTCTTCCATATTGTATGTGTTGCCTTCGTAGTCCATAAGTTTCCATTCGTAGCTGTTGAGTACTTCCCTGTTTTCTTCTTTTTTCACTGATGGCGCCATAAGTGACATCAGTTTGCTTGCCCATAGTTTGACAGGTTTTCCAACTGGTGTGAAAATGATTAGTGCAGCCACTCCAAACAGGACGATATCGAAAATGCGACTTTTCTTCTTGTTCTTTTCTTTACTCATAGTTAATGGTGTTTATTAATTTGCTTTTATGCAAAGACAGAACGAAGTTACATTATTTTTTTGAGAATTTATTTTTAACCCTTCGTGTAATTTCGTAAATGTTGGTTCCTTTCTCCAAAGCGTCGGTTGCTACCAGTTGAATACCATTGAACTCGCAGGGATTGAAGTGGTGTCCACCTATGGAGTAGAACTTATCATTGTTTGGTATTATATTTGAGATTTTCTTTTCTGAGTACTCCAAAGGAGATAGCTTTTCAACCTGATATATATCAACACCGTCGCCGTATGTTTCATCTGAGCGCTGGCATGGGCGATACAGAACATTATTGTGATAAAACAAAGAGCCTGCACAGCGACTGTCGTTCTTGTCTTTTTTCAGAGGAGATTGTGGATGCTCAGTCCACTTTCCTTTGAGGGAGTCAGACATATATAATCGCAACAAGGTGTCACGGTCGTTATACTCAGTGGTAAACAGATAGTATATATCGTTGTAATACAATATTGAGCTGTCCACAAAATCTTTTCCTTTAATAAGTGTGCTGTAAGGTTTCCATTTTGTTAAATCTTTATTTGGAGTATAAAGTCTTACAGACTTATCCTGATAGGTTTCAGGAAGCATGAAAATCTTTCCGTTTAATGTGAAAACATTGGGATATGACAAATGGAATTTTTCCTTTAGCACAATTCTGGCTTGAGACCATTTTTTCAAGTCTTTTGTCTTCCGCATTTTAATCACCCCTTTGCCATACATCCCTTTCTGCATCTCGTAAAAGAGGTGCAGTTCATCGTTGTGCACAAATAAAAAAGGGTCGGCAAGAATGACAGTTGGATCTTTGCTAAAGAAATTTCTCGAAGCGTTTAACTGTTTGACTACTTTGTAGCTGTCAAAATCAAACAAACCGCCACTAACAAAATTGACACGTAGATTAAATTTAAAATGCTGAAACTTGGCAGTTGTCCTTTTTAAGCTTTTAATCATGCTGTTTTATATTTGGAAAGAATAATTTGCTTTTTTTATAACACCATTTGCAGTTGTATTGTTTGCTCGCTCTATTAAATAGTTATTGCAGATGATGAGAAGTCGCTGGTTTTTATTAATTTTGCAATTCAAATTAGATGTTATGCAAGAGGATAAGAGCAAGCTGGTGAACTATGCCATGAATAGTGGTCTGTTTCTTGGCTTATTTTGGGTTGTTAAGTATCTGATGGTTATCGGAGGCGGTGAGTCGTCTGTGTTAGGTGTTGTTGCATCGTTGTTGTCATTGGGTACTCCCTTACTTTTAGTTTATTTTTTGATCACATATAAAGTTAAGCTTCCGAATAATGAGATGGGCTTTTGGCATGGGGTTCAGTTTACAATATTGCTGTTTTTCTTTGCCTCGATACTGGAAGCTGTAATTGTATTTATTCATATCACATGGATTGATACAACATATATTGGGAAACTTTACAGCGAAATGACAAAAACCATTGAAGCGGTGGACTTGAGCAAGAAAATGGTGGAGTCGCTAAAAAATCAGCCATTGCCTTCGTCAATTAATTATATCTTAAGCAATGTTGTCTTTGCCAATATTTTTATTGGAATGGTACTATCACTCATTGCAGTTCCTTTCGTAAATCACTATTATTTTAGAAACTTCAAATCAAATAGAACACAATAAGTTATGAGTAAGCTTGATATCTCTGTAGTAATACCTCTGTTTAATGAAGAGGAATCTCTTCCTGAACTAAATGCCTGGATTGAACGGGTGATGGATGAAAATAATTTCTCTTATGAGATTATCTATGTGGATGATGGTAGCACGGATGATTCGTGGCAGGTGATAACAGGCCTGAGAGAGAAATCGGACAAAATAAAGGCAATAAAGTTTCAGCGCAACTATGGCAAATCACCTGCGTTGCACTGTGCATTCAGAAAAGTAATGGGAGATGTGGTAATTACCATGGATGCCGACTTGCAGGATAGCCCCGACGAGATTCCCGAACTCTACGCAATGGTTAAAGAGGAGGGTTATGACTTGGTGTCGGGCTGGAAGAAAGTGCGTTATGATGCGAAGCTTACGAAAAATCTTCCGTCAAAGTTTTTTAACCAGACTGCCAGAATGGTATCTGGCATTAAAATTCATGACTTTAATTGTGGATTGAAGGCTTATAAACGTTCGCTAGCCAAGAGTATTGAGGTTTATAATGATATGCATCGCTACATTCCGATATTGGCAAAGGATGCAGGATTTACCAAGATAGGCGAGAAAGTGGTTCAGCATCAGCCTCGAAAGTATGGCAAGAGCAAATTTGGGGTGAGCCGATTCTTTAATGGTTATCTGGATTTGCTCACAATATGGTTCCTCAATAAGTTTGGCAAAAAGCCAATGCACTTTTTTGGGTTGATGGGCAGCCTGGTTTTCTTACTGGGCTTTATTGCTGCTATTATTGTGGGTGGCACCAAGCTTTATGATATGCATCACGGCAATCCTTATCGTTTGGTTACAGATTCTCCATATTTTTTTATATCTCTGACGATGATGATAATGGGGACATTGCTATTTCTTACGGGATTTCTGGGTGAACTGGTTTCGAGAAACTCACCTGAAAGGAACTACTATCGCATCGAAGAAGAATTTTAATTTATTACTTGATTAGTTATGTTGCGACAACTAAAATATCTGATTTTTATTTCAGTGTTTGTATTAAGCGGATGTGTTCAGAAGGATAGTGACTCCAAGTTAAGTTATCACTTCGAAAGCGGTGAGCGTTTTCACACCTCATACCATATAAAATATGAATATAGTCGCTCGCTTGAAGAGGAGATAGGTGAGGAGCTTGATAAGTTTGAGTATTCGCTCAATCCGTTTAAAGAAAATACTATTATCACCAAAGTAAATAACAACGAGCCGGTTGAGGTGGATTCTTTCTTTGTAGATGTTTTTAATAAATCTATGGAGGTTTCAGAAATGACCGATGGCAAGTTTGATATTACTGCATCACCGCTGATTAATGCATGGGGTTTTGGTTTCAAAAATATGGACAGCATAACTCCGCAACAGATTGACAGTATCAGGGAGTTTGTTGGTTATAAAAAGATTTTTATTGATGAGAACGGGTATGTTCAAAAGACAGATCCACGCGTAGAGCTCAATCCTTCTGCCATATCCAAAGGATATTCGTGTGATGTTGTTGCACGGCTTTTTGATCGTCTGGGTATTACCAATTATATGATTGAGATTGGCGGTGAAATAGTGGCCAAAGGGATAAACGATAAGGGTGAATGCTGGAGAATTGGTATTGACAGACCAATTAATGATTCGAGTGGAATGCTGCACGATCTTCAGGCGGTTTTGTCGCTGTGTGACAAGGCACTGGCCACTTCGGGCAACTATCGAAATTACTATATGAAGGATGGCAAAATGTTTGCACACACCATTGATCCGCAGACGGGATATCCCTCAGAGCAGGATTTGCTGAGTGTGACCATTCTTGCAGATGACTGTATGACTGCCGATGCTTATGCAACTGCATTTATGGCATCGGGAAAGGAAAAGGCAATGGAGATAGCAGGGAAAATCCCGGGGCTATATTACTACATGTTTTATGTTAAACCCGACAACAGTATGGGTATTGTATATTCAGAAGGGTTTGAGCAGTTTTTTGTTACACAAAACAATCTGTTAATTGAATAAAGCTATGATGGAAAATAATATTAAGGTTATAAGAATCAAAAAAGAAGAATTGAAAGATTTGACAATCAGGTATTCTTTTTATGACACAGATTATGGCCAGGCTTTGATTGCCTCCACAGATAAAGGCATTTGTTATATTGGATTTAGCGACCATGAGCGGATGCTAAGTTCGATGCATAAGACATATCCCAGTGCAGTCTATGAGGAGAAGGAAGATCCAATCCATCAAACGGCCCTGCATTATATTAAGCATGGCGATGGGGATTATATGCCACTTCATATCAAGGGTACCGACTTTCAGCTTGATGTGTGGAAAGCGCTTATAGATGTTCCGCTTGGAGAGCTGTCAACTTATATGGCTATTGCCAAAGGAATAAATAATCCCAAAGCTATTCGTGCAGTAGGAACAGCTGTGGGTAGTAATCCTGTTTCATATATTATCCCTTGCCACCGTATTATCAGAACCGACGGTGGAATAGGTGGTTATGGATGGGGATTGGATGTGAAAAGAATTATGCTGCAAAGAGAAAAAGAGTTAATCAAGTGAGAAATTTTCTGTTGTTTTTGTTTGTGTGTAGTTCATTATCTCTGTTTTCGAAGGATGAAGAGAGTTATCCAACTTTTAGTGTTGATGGCTGGCTGAAGGGTAAATATGAATATGCCACATCAACCGACAAGTCTAGGTTTTCGGTGCGGAGTTCAAGAATCGGTGTTAAAGGTAATCTGACAAAACAGTTTTCATATCGTGCATTAGTTGAACTTAACGATAATGGTGCCCTAAAGCCTCTTGATTTGTATGCAGGTTTTAATCCGATAGAAGGATTGACGATTACTTTTGGGCAGCGTACTATTCCTTTGTTTAATGCATATACTGTTATTCCTGCCGATTTGATGTTCTCCAACAGAGCTTTCCTCGGAAAGTATCTGATGGCAACCCGCGATATTGGAGTACTGGCTATGTATGCTTTCAATATCGGAACACTTCCTGCATCGGCTGAGTTTGGATTGTACAATGGCAATGTTATCAACGATCCAGCCTGGCACGATACTCCTTCTTATGGCGGTCGACTGGCTTTTGGTAATATGAAAGGTTTTAGAACAACATATAAGTTCTATAATCACACAAGCCAGAAGAATCCCGACATTCACTATCTGACATATGGTGCTGACCTGCGTTATGAAGGTGACAACTGGAAAGCAGAAACTGAGATAATGAAGCGTGATGATAAGGCTTTGGATATGGAAAACCTGTTGTCTTACTATCTTCAGGGTGCTTATGCGTTTCCGCTCAAGGAGCATTATATATTTAAGAGTGTTGTACCCGCATTCCGCTGGGAGGGAATAGACCTGAAGTCAGACCTTAAAGGATTTGATGTGAATCGCCTTACATTGGGACTGGGCTTTGGCCTCACCAAGGAGCATTTCTCTTCAATATTGCGATTTGACTATGAGAAGTACTTGGTTAACAATCGCCTGGGCATAATGAGCCTGACTCCCGAAATGGACTCTGATAAGTTTACTGTCGAGCTATTGCTTAGATTCTAGACTCTTGTCTTTATAGTTCATAAGTTCCAGGCTTAGCAATATTACAACCAGTGTAACTCCCACATCGGCTGCAATGGCCAGCACCAGGTGGCTGTGACCCATAATTGCCAGAACAACGAAAATAAGTTTGACCAGAATAGCACCCCACACATTGACCTTTATTCTGTTAACTGTTCTCTTGCTTAGTGTAATCAAAAATGGAATCAGTGATAGCTTGTCATTCATAAGAGCAATATTTGCAGTCTCTATGGCTGTGTCGCTTCCTGCGGCTCCCATAGCGATGCCAACTGTGCTCTGAGCAAGTGCCGGTGCGTCGTTTATTCCGTCGCCAACCATAGCTACCTGTTCATACTCCTTCAGCAGGTCGTTTATCTTTGAGGCTTTCTCGTCGGGGAGAAGCTCACCATATACTTTATTTATCCCAACCTGTTGCGCTACGTAATTGGCAGCTTTGACATTGTCACCTGTTAGCATCACTGTGTCTATATGCATTTTGCTAAGCTCCTTAAGTGCGTGAACGCTGTCTGATTTCACTTCATCCGTCAGGCCAATGACACCCGCAACTCCTTTGCCAAAACTTACCACGACGGCAGTTTTTCCTTCGTCAGACAGGCGTTGAACGATTTCTTTTATGTCGTCCGTAATATTCTCATGTTCTGCAATGAAAGATAATTTACCCAGCAGAATTGTTTCATCTTCGCATACAAGACACTTCGCGGTAACGCCCTTGCCTGCAATGTTTTTGAATTTCTCCACTTTGTGTGGCTCGAAACCCTCTTTTATGCTTCTGTCAACAATAGCCTGCGCAAGAGGGTGCTCACTAAACACCTCTGCGCCTGAGGCGCAACCCAACAATTCTTCCATGCTGGTGCCGTTGAGCGGGATAACATCGCTTACTGTGGGATTTCCGTATGTGATTGTGCGGGTTTTATCCAGTGCAACTGCTTTTACTTCAGCAAGTGCCTCCATATATCTGCCACCTTTTACCAGCGCACCTTTGCCCGATGCATTGCCAATTGCGGCAAATATTGCAACGGGGGTAGATATGACCAATGCACAGGGACATGCAATGACCAGCAGGGTGATAGCCTGAAGCAGCCAGTGGTTTAAATCCTGCTTCAATAGAAAGACGGGAATCGTAAATATTAGTGCTGAAAGCACAATAACTGCCGGTGTGTAGTATTTGGCAAAACGGTTGATGAAGTTTTGAGCTTCACTTTTGTTTTCTGCAGCTTCGAAGGTAAGCTTGATGATTTTGGCAAAAGTGCTGTCAACTGCCAGTTTGGTTGTTTTTATTTCAAGAAAACCATTTTTATTTAGAGTTCCAGCAAAAACTGTATCGCCCTCGTGCTTGTCTTTGGGAATTGGCTCACCGGTTATACTGGCTTCGTCAACGGTGGAGTATCCCGAAACAATGTTTCCATCCATCGGAATCATTTCGCCAGGTTTAACCTGAATAATAGTTCCAACCGATATCTTCTCTACCTCGATATAATTCTCTTCTGCCTTTACGAATGCAGTTTTGGGCGACTTGCTCACCAAATCATCCAGAGCCGACATGCTGTTTTCAATGCCGATATCTTCAAGGTTTTCGCCCAGCACGTAGAGCACAATAACTACCGCTGCCTCGGGGTACTGTTGCAGATAGAATGCACCGATAACGGCAATGAGCATTAATAGATTGATACTGCCAAAGTTGAGCTTGTATGCCGCTTTGACTCCATCCCATAGAATTTCATAGCCAATTGCAAGGATAAACCCCGCATAAATAAAAGGTGCATAAGGCATGGGGAGATACACTCCCGTGAGACTTAATATCTCAAGAGTCACTACTATTACTACAGCAAACAGCAGGAAACGAAATTTTTTATCGTGAATTGGTAATTTCATATTCTAATTTATTGGTTGAACCGCCAAAATGATTTTTTGTTTAATGCAGTTCATTATTAAAACAACAATAAAAGTATATTTGTTAATGCAAAAATAGTATTTTGAACCAAAACCCCGCTGTTTATTAATCTATTTCGCAATCTCTTTTTCATATTCACGCTTTTTGTCTATTTTTGTGAGTGTATAAATCAAAAAGAAACACCAATAGATGTATTTTAAAGATATAGTAGGCTTAGAAGAAATTAAATCCCATCTGATAGATTCTGTCAGGCAAGGACACATTCCGCATGCCCGTCTGCTGCATGGACCGGCCGGAGTGGGTAAGTTGCCTTTAGCTATATCTTATGCCCGATACCTGAATTGTCAGAACAGAGGCGAAACTGATTCGTGCGGACATTGCCCTTCATGTCAAAAGATTGACAAACTGTCGCATCCCGACTTGCATTTTGTCTTCCCGGTAGTAAAATCGAAAGTAAGCGATGAGTATTTACCTGAGTGGAGGGAGTTTCTAACTGAAAATAAATACTTCGATATAAACCAATGGCTTGCTTTTATTGATGCAGAAAATGCACAGGGAGTAATCTATTCGAAGGAGAGCGATGAGATTATACGTAAGCTCAACCTGAAAGTGTACGAAGCACCCTATAAAATCATGATTGTTTGGCTGCCTGAAAAGATGCATGAGGCATGTGCCAATAAATTATTGAAAATGATAGAGGAGCCGCCCCAAAATACTATCTTCCTGCTTGTGACAGAAGAGATGGATAAAGTGCTTACAACAATTCGCTCCCGCTGTCAGCCGCTTAGCGTACGTGGCATCAGAAATGGTGAAATGGAGCAAGCGCTTCAATCGAAGTTTGGGTTAACGGCAGACAGTGCAAAGTCAACCGCACATATTGCCAACGGCAGTTTCCTGAAGGCATTACAGATAATTCAATCAAATGACAGCAACAATGAGCTGTTTGAGTTGTTTAAGGAGATGATGCGTTCGTCTGTTTCAAGAAACATCAAGGCTATTAAGGCTGTTGCAGGACAGATAGCGTCAATAGGAAGGGAAAATCAAAAGAGCTTTTTGCTCTATTCGCTTCGATTGTTCCGTGAATATTTTGTGAGCAACCTCAATGAGCCTTCACTTGTGTATATGAATGACAATGAAAAAGCTTTTGGTGACAGGTTTGCACCTTTTATTAACGAGTACAATATTGAAACTTTCAATGATGAGTTTCAAACCGCATACCGTCAGATAGAGCAAAACGGCAATGCAAGGATTATTTTTTTGGACTTGTGCCTGAAGAGCACCATGCTTCTGAAGAAATAATATGAAAACTATTAAGGATATATTCCTTTTATATTATATGGCAATGCAGACAAGCAATTACTGCATTTTAATTATATACTAACAATTTAATAACAGCGGTATAGATCGCTTCAACATATATGGATAACGATAAGTACTTAGACAAACTGGCAGATATTGCCGTTGAAAATATAAAAACCGAAAGAGACTGCAATGGCTGCAGCGGCTGGACAAAGTTTAACTCAAAGCTCCATGTTTATGACTGGTTGCACGACTTCCCTGAGATGCAGAAGCTGTCGGACATGGTTGAGGTTCAGTTCAAGAACACCCGCAAAGGCTTTTACCTCAACAGTAACAAGCTGGAACTAAAGGTAGGCGATGTGGTTGCAGTAGAAGCCACACCGGGACACGACATAGGAACTGTAACTCTTACAGGAAAGCTTGTGGAGCTGCAAATGCGCAAGAAGAGATATCGTGAAGATATCAACGGTGGTGTCAAACGAGTATATCGCATTGCACGCCCCGCAGACCTGGAAAAGCAGGAAGCTGCACGTGAACGCGAAATACCTACAATGATTAGGGCACGCGAAATTGCAGAACGTCTGGGACTGAGCATGAAAATCAGTGATGTAGAGTTTCAGGGCGACGGCAGTAAGGCAATCTTTTATTATATAGCTGATGAGCGTGTTGACTTTCGTCAGCTAATTAAAGACTATGCATTCGAGTTTCGCATCAAAATCGAAATGAAGCAAATAGGCTCTCGTCAGGAAGCCGCACTTGTTGGAGGTATTGGCCCATGTGGCAGGGAATTGTGTTGTAGTCGCTGGATGACAAGTTTTGTCTCAGTTTCTACTACCGCAACCAGATATCAGGATATCTCTTTCAATCCGCAAAAGCTGGCGGGATTGTGCGGCAAGCTAAAGTGCTGCATGAACTATGAGGTTGACGCTTATGTTGAAGCAAGCAGAGAGTTGCCATCTCGTGAGATTGTTTTGCAAACGCAAAACAGTGAATACTATCACTTCAAAACAGACATCCTTGCACGACAAATAACATATTCTACAGACAAGTTTATGGCAGTTAATCTGCAAACTATCTCAAAGGACAGAGCCTTCGAAATCATTGAAATGAATAAGAAGGGGAGAAAACCTGAACTGTTGGATAATAGTGTAAATGAAGGTGCAAAAGCAGATGCCTCATATAAAGACAATATATTGGATGATAACAGCCTGACACGTTTTGACAATACTGGGCAGAGCAGAAGAAGCAACAAGCCAAGAAGAAACAGAAGAAACAGACCTGCCGGTAACAGAAACAATCCTGAAAATCAGAATGCTCAAAGCAATCAAAAGGGTCAAGATAGCCCCAACACCACGAATAGACCAAGCAACAGAAGAAGACGTCCAAGAAATGATGAAAAACCAAGAAGTGAAGAAAAGTAATTGGCTTTTTCTGTCTATAATCAGCCTGTTTGCTATTTTTGTATCGTGCAGTCAGGCTGATCCTTACTCTCATTATCTTACTATACCCGCAGGCAAGTGGTCTAAGGGCTCTCCCTTAAGTTTTCTGATGGACTCCATGGTTGTTGATGTCACTAAAAGATACGACATATCGCTGGAGCTTATCAATAACAACCAATATCCTTACCAAAACCTATGGCTGGATGTCAGCCACAATCTTAATGACACTATTTTTGTAAGTGACACCATAGAAGTCAAACTGGCTGACGAATATGGCCGATGGCTTGGCAGCGGCGCTGCGGGACTTTTTCAGTACGAAGTACCATTTAAAACTGCTATTTCACTAGACACAACTTACACTTACATCATCAAAATAAATCATGCAATGCAGGATGCGATGGTTAAGGGGATTGAAAAGGTAGGGGTGATTGTGAGGGAGGTAGGATATTAAAATAAGATAGACTACTTTAGGGCTATCAAAACTTGAGCCTTCTTATAAAATAAAAGCCTGATTTTCAACTGAAAATCAGGCTTTCCTAGTACCCAGAGCCGGGATCGAACCGGCAAGGATTACTCCATTGGTGTTTGAGACCAACGCGTCTACCAATTCCGCCATCTGGGCATTGCGGTAATGCGAGTGCAAAAGTACGATATTTTTTTATATAACAAAATAGTTCGCCCCTTTTTTTGTAAAACATTCTCTTTTATGCCTGCATTTAGAATTAAATTCCTATCTTTATTTTAAATAATAAGATGCGCTCGAGAACAAACTGTTTGTAATCTTTGTTCTCAAGTTAAATCGGCATATTGTGACCGACATAAACTGAAAATTAATCATATTATAAATACACATATATAATCTTAGTGATGAGAAACAATAACAATTATTGCGTAATTATGAGTGGCGGCGTAGGTAGTCGCTTTTGGCCTTTTAGTAAAGAAGATAAACCCAAACAATTTCTTGATTTTTTTGGAACGGGACGTTCTTTGTTGCAGAGCACATTTGACCGTTTTGAGAAAATCATTCCTTTGGAAAATATTTATGTTGTTACAAACGATACGTATGCTGATATGACCCGCGAGCAATTGCCTAAGCTGTCCAAAAGTCAGATACTGTTAGAGCCAATTCGCAGGAATACGGCACCTGCGATAGCTTATGCCTCGTTTCACATAAGAGCTAAAAATCCCAATGCAAATATAGTTGTGGCTCCTTCCGATCATCTGATTCTGAAAGAAGATATTTTTCTGAAAGAGATAGAGCGCGGGTTGCAGTTTGTGGAAGAAAATCCTTTTCTGCTGACACTCGGCATTACACCAAGTCGCCCCGAAACAGGCTATGGCTACATACAAGAGAGCGATGAGCAGGTGGGCGGAATCAGCAAAGTAAAAACATTTACCGAGAAACCCAATATTGATTTGGCTAAGGTATTTTACGAGAGTGGTGAGTTTGTTTGGAACTCGGGTATATTCCTTTGGAATGTTGAGACAATTATCAACTCGTTTAAAGAGTTTTTGCCCGACATAGTTAACAAATTCAATGAGGGACGCGAGTTCTTCAATACAGACAAAGAGAAGGAGTTTATAGACCGCGCTTTCCCTTTCTGTCCCAATATCTCTATCGACTATGGCGTGCTGGAGAAGGCAGACAATGTGTATGTTATCGGTTCTGACTTTGGTTGGTCGGACCTGGGAACATGGGGCGCCTTGTATGAGATTGCAGATAAAGATGACAACAATAATGCTAGTTTCAATTGCAAAGCTATTTACTTTGAAAGTACAGACAATGTGGTGACGATGAGCGACAACAAACTGGTTGTGCTGCAGGGATTGGAGGGCTACATTGTGGCAGAATCAGACAACTCACTGCTGATTTGCAAAAAAGATGAAGAGCAACGCATCAAGCAGTTTGTAACAGAGGTCAAATTCAAATTTGGAGACGAGTATATTTAATATATACTTATAACAACAAATATCCTGTAGTAGTGCTGCATACTTTTGTGCGGCACTTTACTTTTTAAATAACAACATACATATAAATCAAATATTTCAATGTTTAAGAAGACAACAACCCTCACTTTCTCAATAATTTTTCTATTAGTTATTTCGGCATTTGCAGAAGAAGGAATGTGGATGCTACATCTGCTAAAGCAACAAAAACTCTCCGACATGAAGGAGATGGGGCTAAAGCTTGAAGACTATGATATATACAATCCCGACGGATCATCGATAAAAGATGCAGTTGTGCAGTTTGGTAGAGGATGCACGGGCGAGGTGATTTCGTCGCAAGGACTTGTGCTGACTAACCACCATTGTGGTTACGGACAGATACAGAGCCACAGCTCGCTCGATAACAACTATCTTGATGATGGATTTCTGGCCCAAACAAAGGCAGATGAACTGCCAAACCCCGGACTAACCGTCACATTCATCAACAGAATTGAAGATGTGACCGACTATGTGAAGGCGGCATTGGAGCGTGATAAAGATCTGGACACGGATGGTGTTTTGTATATGTCGCCTTCGTATCTCGACAAAATTGCAAGAGAGAAAGTAGGAGAGGAGTTTCTCGCCAACCTCGGTGCGGCAGTTGAGCTAAAGCACTTCTTCGAAGGCAATCAGTACTTCTTGTTTTTCAAAAAAATATATTCAGACGTTCGTCTGGTGGCTGCGCCACCCAGTTCTATAGGTAAGTTTGGTGCTGACACAGACAACTGGACATGGCCCCGACATACCGGAGATTTTTCCATCTTCAGAATTTATGCTGACAAAGACGGTAATCCTGCAGAGTATTCGGAAGACAATGTGCCTTTGAAACCCAAACGCTGGTTGACAATCTCAACCAAAGGAGCGGAAGAAAACGATTTTGCAATGATTCTGGGATTCCCCGGTACAACCAATAAGTTTTATACTTCGTGGGAGGTGGAAGAGCGCAGAGACATTGATAACAGTGTGCAGATAAACATGCGCAACGTGAAGCAGGAGGTGATGCTAAACGAGATGCTGTCTGACCCGCAGGTCAAAATTCAATACGCTTCAAAATATTCAGGTTCAACTAATGCCTACAAACGTGCCATGGGTTCAAACTGGGCAATTGATATGCGGGACTTTGAAGGTTCAAAGAAGGAACAGCAGGAAAGATTGATTGAGTGGGCAAAGGATAACAACCGCCCTGAATATATCGAAGCACTAAACACCATAGAAGATATTGTGATGAACAAGCGCAGCGACCTTCGCTTCAGAAGTATGATGCTAAACGAGGGTATCACGTTGGGAATGGAGTTTGCAAGAGTTCCGCTGGGCAGTTATGAAGCATTGCTTCGTGCATTAACTTTTAAAGATAAAAAAGGAAGAAAAGAGGCTTTGCTGGGTTTGCAGAAAGATTATTCCGACTTTGCCGATAAAGACTACAGCCCTATGGTTGACAAAAAAGTATCGAAAGCGATGCTTAAGGAATATACTAAATTGATATCTCCTGACAAACAGCCGGCTTATTTCTCAATAATATATGAGAAGTTTGGGGGCGATACCGACCGCTTTATAGATTTTCTGTTTGACACTTCAATCTTTGGAAATAAAAAGAACCTTGATGCTTTTGTAGCCAAACCATCGTTGAAAAAGCTTAACAATGACCCAATGTTCAGCTTTGCAGTGTCGGTTCGTAGTGAAAGACAAAATCTGACTGCACAGCAATCCGCATATAATAATGACTTCAGCCTGGCGCGTCGCAAATATGTGCAGGGAATCCTCGAGATGGATGGTCCTATTGCTTATGCTCCCGATGCCAACCTGACACTGCGACTGGCTTACGGACAACTAAAGGGATATGTTCCGCATGATGCAGTATATTATTATCATCAAACTACCCTCGACGGAATTATGGAAAAAGAGGATTCCGATAACTGGGAGTTTGTAGTGCCTGACAAGCTGAAAGAACTTTATGCGAACAGCGACTTTGGGCAATATGGAATGAAAGATGGCAGAATGCCTGTAAACTTTGCTGCATCTACACACACAACGGGAGGAAACTCGGGTAGCCCCGTTATGAACAGCAACGGAGAACTCATTGGCATCAACTTCGACCGAAATTGGGAAGGGGTAGGAGGTGACATACAATACTTGCCCGACTATCAGCGCAGCATCATTGTGGATATACGTTACGTGCTGTTTGTTGTTGACAAATATCTGGGTGCACAACACCTGATAGATGAGCTGGAACTAAATTAATGTTGAACAGTGCATAGTTGATAATTGTTTAAAAGATATAATAAGAATAGAGAAAAATCGTTTTTGTTATAATTATTTATTATATTTGTGTGCAAGTCTGAAAGTTATTAACAATAAATATCGTAAGTCATGAATACCAAGTTTTCTTTCAGTGCGTTACTATTTTCGGTGCTTATACTGTTTACAGCATGTGGAGCATCACAAAAGACTTATAAGAGTGCCAGAGCCAAGCAATTGCACGGGCTTTGGGAAGTAAAGGCTGTGCACAACAGCAATGAAGATGGCTACAAGAGAATGCCACGGGGAATGTTTAAGATGATTTTTGAAGATGGTCGATTTGTAAACTTCATGACAACTGAAAAAGGAGCCATGATTACAGTTGACGGAACCTACAGATTGGATGGGAATGATATTTACACAGAAGAAATCAACCATTCATTTAATGTAACTCAAATTGGTAAAGACAACCCACTTGAGTTGAAGCTAACTGGAGGTAAGTTTATGTATTTGCGTTGGTATCAGGCGGTAGATGAGTTTGGCACCGATCAAAACAGATGGGTCGAAGAGATTTGGCAACGTGTTGAGATTGAAGACATGGAAGTGAGCCAAATAGATCTTGAGCAGGAACTGAAACTGCTGGTGAAAGACCCGGATGCTATTAAAGAAGTTATCGAATAACATTTCGGAAGACAAATCAACTAACAACTAAAAAGAGCGTGGATGAGATAATCAATCCACGCTCTTTGCATAATAGTATATATAGCTTTGTGAAACAATAAAAACTCTACAGATTGGAGAGTGCTTGCTCCAGTTCAGCTTTGATATCATCGATATGCTCAATGCCCAGTGACAGGCGTAGCATATTTGGATATACTCCTGCTGCAAGTTGTGCCTCCTTCGACAATTGTTCATGAGTTGTGGTGGCAGGATGAATGATTAATGTTTTGGCATCACCCACATTTGCCACATGGCTAATCCATGTTAGGTTGTCGATAACGGTAGCTGCTTGTTTCTCGTCACCCTTTATAAAGAATGACAACACACCGCCGAAGCCATCGTTTTTAAGATACTTTTTAGCTAAAGTATGATATTTATTGCTTTCAAGGCCCGGATAGTTCACACTCTCCACCTTGGGGTGAGCCTCCAGCCATTTGGCGATTTCAAGAGCATTGCTGTTGATGCGCTCAGAGCGAAGCGATAGAGTTTCCAAACCCTGAAGCATCATAAATGAGTTGAACGGACTGATGGCAGGTCCAAAGTCTCGAAGCCCTTCCACACGACAGCGAATTGCGAAGGCAATATTGCCAAAGGGAGATTTGTCACCAAATGTTTCCCAGAAATTCAGACCGTGATATCCTTCAGACGGTTCGCTAAACTCGGGATACTTACCGTTGCCCCAGTTGTAGTTTCCACCATCAATGATGATACCTCCCATTGAAGTACCGTGTCCGCCAATCCACTTGGTGGCAGAGTGAATCACGATGTTGGCTCCCCACTCAATGGGGTTAAACAGATATCCGCCTTGTGCAAAGGTGTTGTCCACAATCACGGGAATGTCATGCTTGCGAGCCATTGCGATTATGCTCTCAAAATCTGGAATATTGTACTCCGGATTTCCAATCATCTCAAGATATATTGCCTTGGTGTTTTCGTCAATAAGAGCCTCAAGCTTATCGGCACTGTCATCTTCCGCAAAACGAAAATCGATGCCAAGTCGTGCAAGCGATACTTTAAACAGATTGTATGTTCCGCCATACAGATATGGTGAGGTTACTATATTGTCACCTGCCTTAGCCAGGTTGTTGATTACAATAAACTCTGCCGATTGTCCTGAACCTGTGGCTAATGCTGCCACACCTTTTTCAAGAGCTGCCATTCGTTTTTCAAAAACATCCGTTGTGGGGTTTTGGAGACGCGTATAGATATTGCCAAACTCTCTTAATCCGAATAAGTTGGCACCATGTTCTGCATTTTTAAATACAAAAGCAGTCGATTGATGGATAGGGGTTACCCTTGTTCCTTCAATCGGGTCGGGTTGTTGTCCTGCATGTACCTGCAGTGTGTCAAAATGTAAATTCTTCATACTTCATTTAAACTTTAAACGATATTAATAACCTAAACAAAGCTACAAAGAGAATGTTTACACTCTTTGTACTTTATTTTTGAACTGTGATAATAAAATGCGCACTAATTCTCTTGATTTGTAGTCAAAAGATAGTTTGACAAAGATATATTAATAAATTTGATATTTGGAAGAGGTGTGGAATAATTTAAAAAGAAGACAATACTTAATAATCGTAAAAAGGTAAGTGCTTATTTCGAAGCGTACGCTCCTTTTCGGGTTATTGTTATATTGTTGTACCAAACGTAGGGTCCTTTCTCAATATTGGGAAACCCTTCTGCCTAAACGCAGGATACCTTCTCAATGTTGAGAAACCCTTCTGCTCAAACGCAGGGACTTTTCTCAATGTTGAGAAACCCTTCTGCTCAAACGCAGGAAACCTTTCCGATGTCGAGAAACCTTCCTGCCCAAACGCAGGAAACTTTTCTGACATGGGATTTTATCCCGATAAATGAGCAAAATGCCTTAATATAGAGTCTGTAATGCACTTTGTTCAATTTGTGATGCTTTGTTGTTGTAGAATAACAGTCTGCTTTTTTGTTTGTTGTATTTTAACACATGAACTACTTTTCCATCATTTGATACTATTGTCATCGCAAAACGGCTAATAAAAGAGATATTAATAAATTAAACATTATTTTTGCATTTGTGTACATTTTTAGTAACTTTGGTTCCAATAATTGCCGTGACTTAAATTCTAACCTATTTAAAATATAATTGTATGGCTTATTTCTATCTTGTACCTATTTCATCACTATTTGCCTTAGGCTTTGCTTTCTATTTCTTCAAACAAATGATGAAGAAGAGTGAAGGAACCGATAAAATGAAAACCATTGCGATGCATGTGCGCGATGGTGCAATGTCGTATCTAAGACAGCAGTACAAAGTTGTGACCATAGTCTTTATTCTACTGGCACTAATCTTTGCCGTCATGGCCTATTTTGGTTTGCAAAATGCCTGGGTGCCGTTTGCTTTCATCACCGGTGGATTCTTTTCCGGCCTCGCCGGCTTTTTCGGCATGAAAACAGCTACTTACGCCTCGGCTCGCACTGCTCAGGCGGCTCGCACTTCGCTCAATAGCGGTTTGCAGGTTGCTTTCCGCTCAGGCGCAGTTATGGGGCTGGTGGTTGTGGGGCTTGCCTTGCTTGATATTTCTGTGTGGTATCTTGTTCTCGACTTCTTTGTGAAGGAGGCTGATGCAGGACACAAACTAATACTTATCACCACCACTATGCTCACCTTTGGGATGGGAGCATCCACGCAGGCACTCTTTGCACGTGTGGGAGGGGGTATTTATACCAAGGCTGCCGACGTAGGTGCTGACCTTGTGGGCAAAGTTGAGGCTGGTATTCCCGAAGATGACCCACGCAACCCTGCCACTATTGCAGACAATGTTGGTGACAATGTTGGTGACGTGGCCGGTATGGGTGCCGACCTTTACGAATCTTATTGCGGATCCATCTTGTCAACTGCGGCTTTGGGTGCTTCAGCCTTTATACTCAATCCCGAGATGCAGATGAAGGCTGTATTTGCTCCTATGCTGATAGCTGCCATTGGAGTTTTCTTGTCTATATTGGGTATATTCCTTGTTCGCACAAAAGAAAATGCCTCCATGAAGGAGTTGATGAGTGCCCTCAACAGGGGGGTAAATACCAGTGCGGCACTTATAGCCGTAGCTACTTTCTTTGTGTTTTACTTGTTGAAGTTTGAAAACTGGGTTGGTCTCTCTTTTTCAGTAATTGCAGGATTGCTGGCAGGGATTGTAATTGGTCAGGCCACAGAATATTACACTTCTCACTCTTTCAAACCTACCAAGGATATTGCAGGAAGTGCAGAAACCGGTCCCGCCACCGTTATCATTTCAGGCGTGGGCACGGGGATGATATCTACTGCCATTCCGGTTATTTCTATTGTGGTGGCTATTGTTATCTCTTATCTGAGTGCCATCAGATTTGATGTTGAGGTGATGCTCACAGCGCGCGGGTTGAGTCTTGGGTTGTATGGCGTTGCCATCGCAGCCGTGGGTATGCTTTCTACGCTGGGTATCACGCTTGCCACAGATGCTTACGGACCCATTGCCGATAATGCCGGTGGAAATGCCGAAATGAGTGGACTTGATCCTGAGGTGAGAAGAAGAACCGATTCTCTGGATGCTTTGGGAAATACCACTGCCGCTACGGGCAAGGGCTTTGCCATTGGTTCGGCTGCATTGACAGGTTTGGCACTTATGGCTTCCTATATGGAAGAGATTAGAATTGGTATGATTCGCCTTGGCGACAACATCTTACATTTTGCCAACGGTGAAACAGTTGAGGTTGCAAAAGCAAGTTTTGTAGACTTTATGAACTATTTCCAGGTTACGCTAATGAATCCAAAGGTGATTGTAGGGATTTTCATTGGTGCAATGATGTCTTTCCTGTTCACCGGTCTTACCATGAATGCCGTTGGGCGTGCAGCGCAGCTGATGGTTGAGGAGGTTCGTCGTCAGTTTAGAGAGATAAAAGGTATATTGACAGGAGAGGGTACGCCCGATTATGCACGCTGTGTGGAGATTTCCACCAAGGGTGCACAGAGGGAGATGTTGCTTCCTTCCATTCTTGCTATTGCAACACCCATTTTGGTAGGTGTATTATTTGGAGTTGCCGGTGTGATGGGACTTTTGGCAGGAGCTTTGGGTTCAGGCTTTGTGCTTGCCGTGTTTATGGCAAATGCCGGAGGTGCATGGGACAATGCCAAAAAGTATATCGAAGAGGGCAACATGGGCGGAAAGGGTAGCGAGGCACACAAGGCAACTGTGGTTGGCGATACTGTTGGTGATCCGTTCAAGGACACTTCAGGTCCATCGCTCAACATTCTTATCAAGCTGATGAGTATGGTATCGATTGTGATGGCAGGATTGACCGTTGCGTGGAGCTTGTTGTAGTTAGATCATTAATTTTAGATATAAAAAAACTCCGAAGAATCAATCTTCGGAGTTTCTTTGGTTTTATATGTTTAGCTGTTCTGCTTACAGGTTTGGATTTACTTTAGTCCAGTCTGCAACTGCAGGTATAACACCCATTTCAATTACTTCGTCGCGAAGTACTGCAAGGTGGTTGTAGCTCTCTTTAAGAGCTGCCATTTCAGCGTCAGTTCCTTTTGTATCGTTGATAACAACGCCATCTTTTGTGATGTCAGTTTCCATAGCCATCATGATGTTAGGGAACTCAGGTGTGTTAACGTAGCAACCTGAAGGCCAGTTGAACTTGTCGCCACCCATTGCAGCGCGAATCATTTCAACCGATACATACGATGGGCTCTGGAATGAAGAACGACCACGCAGACGGATGATGTTTGCACCACCTTTGGTCACGCGGGTTTTCAATGCTTCCCAATCTTCGTTGTTCAGTTTGTCAGTTCCGATAAGGTCGGTCAGAGGAGTTCCGTCAACCTGTGCAGTTGATGCGAAAACAGCCATTTGCTCACCGTGTCCGCCATAAGTGCGAGTGTTGGTCACCTGGCTTTGTTTCACGCCAAAGTGTTTAGCCAATTCGCTTTGCAGGCGAGTGCTGTCAAGTCCTGCAAGAGTAGTCACGCTGCCTGGTTTCAATCCTGAATGAATCAATGCCACTAGACCTGTGATGTCTGCTGGGTTGAAAATCACTGTTAGGTGTTTCAAATCGGGGCAGTATGATTTAATATCTTTACCCAATTGCGCAGCAATTTCTGCATTACCTTTCAGTAGGTCTTCGCGAGTCATGCCTTCTTTACGAGGAGCACCACCCGAAGAAATCATATATTTTGCATCGGTAAACGCTTCTTTTACGTCGGTAGTGAATGTGAAGTTTACGCCTTCAAATCCGCAGTGACGCATCTCTTCCCACACACCCTCAAGACCCAATGCAAAGGGGTCATACAGGCAGATATTTGAAGTTAATTTCATCATGGCTGCTGTTTGTGCCATGTTAGAACCAATCATTCCGGCAGCGCCTACGATGGTTAATTTGTCGTCTGTTAAAAAGCTCATAAATAGAATATTTAATTGTGAATGTTCTTACTGGTTACAAAATTACGATATTGCGCTGACATTAAAGAAATATTTATTTAAATAAACGTTAAAGGATTGTTGTTAATATACAAGCACAACAAGTATCTTTTATCCTGTTTTAATTATCTGCACAGATATAGTTTTACTCTATAATAAATCTCCCCCTCAGTCGTATATCATTAGATGCAGCCCCAATCATCACCGAAAACTCTCCCGGCTCTACAACTTCTTTCATATCCTTGTTGAATAGTGTAAGCTGGGAATCATCGAGCACAAAGGTTACTTCTTTAGTTTCTCCCTTGCGGATATGGATACGCTCGAAATCCTTTAGCTGGATTGGCGGTGTGAACACTGAGCTGATTACGTCACGAATATATAGCTGCGGCACTTCCTCTCCATCGCGTTCACCAGTATTGGTGATGTTGAATGAGATCAGGGTGTTGTCGCTTTGTCGTTTTACTTCCAAATCGCTGTATTCAAATTGTGTGTAGCTAAGCCCAAAACCGAAAGAGTAGAGTGGGGTGCTTTCGCCTTCCACATATTTGTTTTGTTTGCCCAATGAATAATATACAGGCAACTGCCCTATAGATCGGGGCACCGACACTGACATCCTTCCTGCAGGATTGTAATCGCCAAACAGGATGTCGGCAATGGCGTCGCCTCCTTCCTGACCGGGATACCATGCGTTAAGAAGTGCGTCAGCCTTTTCTGAGGCGAGATTCATATCCAGTGGTCTACCTTGAATATAGACCACAATCACCGGCTTGCCTGTAGCAAACAGTGCTTTGAGAAGCTTATCCTGATCACCCATCAGTGTGAGTGTGTTGCGGTCATATCCTTCACCCGATTCCATGTCGGAAATAATTTTATCATCTTTGTCTGTCACAACTGCTGCTCCTGTGTCTATATAGTCGGTTTTGAAATCGCGTGCACTTGAGCCGCCCACCACTGCTATCACAACATCCGATTGCATGGCTGCTGCCACAGCTGCGGGTATGTCGCTTTGTGTTGTGTCGCGTATGGCGCATCCTTTGGCATATACAACTTTTGTTCCTTTGCTTGCGGCGTTTTTGATACCGTCAAGGATGGTCACAACGTTGTGTCTATCCTGTGGAGCGGTGTAGTCGCCAAGCTGGTTGTATATATTGTCGGCATTGGGACCTACCACTGCAATACTTTTAATGTCTTTTGACAGAGGAAGCAGGTTGTTGTTTTTCAACAATACGGTGCCTTGCCTTGCCACATCTCTTGCCACTGCTTTGTGATTCTGGTTTCTGACTGTCTCTTTTGATTTTTGTGGGTCAACGTATGGGTTTTCAAAGAGTCCCATGTCAAACTTGAGTCTGAGAACATTGGCTACTGCCGTGTTTAGCTCATCCTCAGTAATTAATCCTTCTTCCAAAGCTTTCTCTAGATTTCTGCCGTATGCATTTCCTCCAAGGTCAACATCTACTCCTGCGTGCAATGCCAGTGCGGCTGCATGTTTGATGCTTGGCGCAGTGCGATGTGAAGTAGCTATGCCTTCTACGCTGCCTAGGTCGGAGAAAACGAACCCATTGAACCCCCACTGATTGCGTAGCACGTCGGTCAGCAGATATCGGTTGGATGTGCTGGGAATACCGTCAACAGTGTTGTAAGAGGTCATTATGGTTTTTGCTCCTGCCTCAACAGCCATCTTGAAAGGTGACAGATGGTCGGTAAAGAGTTCCCGTGTGCCAATTTGTGCAGGCTGTCCGTTGTGTCCACCAACCGGAATGCCGTAGGCTGCAAAATGCTTTAGGGTAGAATATACATGTTTTCCTTCCTTGATATCGCTGCCTTGCAATCCTTTTACAAACTCACTGCCCAATGTTCCCGACAATACGGGGTCTTCACCAAAGGTTTCTTCCATGCGCGACCAGCGAGGGTCGCGTGCAATATCGAGAATAGGTCCATAGCCTATATGCGCGCCCTGAAGTCGTGCCTCCAAAGCAATTGCTTCTCCCATTTGGAAGATAAGTTCACGGTTGAACGTGCTTGCCTGTGCCAGTGAAGTGGGGAATACGGTTGTTCCTATTGCCATGTGTCCGTGTGGACACTCTTCGGCAAAAAGCAGAGGGATACCTAGTCGGCTGTTTTCTATTGTGTATCGTTGCAGTTCGTTGAGTGCCTTTGCCGCCAACTCAGGGTTGAGCCCCGTTTCTAGTGTCTTTTGCGTCCATGGGTCGGCACGAAGTACAGCCCAAAATACTCCGGGCTGTGACTCCTGCATCAACTTCACATATTTGTCTGATACTTTTACATCATTACCCGTCTTTTCATACATTTCCCATCCCAGGGGAGAGCATAGTTGCCCTATCTTCTCTTTGATGGTCATCTTAGAGATCAGGTCTGCAACTCTGTTTTCGGTTGTTGCCTTAGGGTCTTTGTAAACCGGTTGTGCAACAAGAGTTATGGCCATAAATACAGCATATATGCTGAGTATTGTTTTTCTCATAATAATGATGTTTTATAGCTGTTAGTTTATATCAAATGACAATACCAGTGCTTCCTGCTTTAAGTTCTTGGGAAGTGTGACGATTGTTTTACCGTCTTTGGTATTCCATTTTACGCGTTTTTTGTTCTGAAGCAAAGTCATTTTGCTTCCTTTCTTTGGTGCATTTCCTTCCCACTCAATAGTTGCAGGTAGGTTGTCTCCTTCAGGGAGTGCATAAATTGCATAAATGGTTTTGTCGTTTTTGTTTGCAGTAAACCAGGTGTTGCCGCTGTTGTAGTTCTCTGTGATTCGTGTGTTGTAGATTCCCTCGCCGTTCACGTCAAGCCATTTGCCTATTTCTTCCAATATTTCCACTGCGGGGGCTTCAATGATTCCCTGTGCAGTGGGTCCAACGCCAAGTAGTAAGCAACCGCCCTTTGCAGTGATTTCTATAAGCATATTTACTACGTTTTGTGGTGACTTGTATGGAGCGTTTGGTACCCATCCCCAATCGTTGCTTAATGTAATACAGCTTTCCCACGGGTTTGGCAACTGCTTATCGGGGATTGAACGTTCGGGTGTTTGATAGTTTTCATGTTTCCCTTTTATGGTTCTGTCCACAATCAGGAGTCCCGGCTGGTTTGTTCTTGCCATTTGTGCAATGTTGTCCATATCTATATCCTGGCGTGGAGGTGCAATCCATCCTCCATCTAACCATAGTATATCTATATTGCCGTAGTTGGAAGTAATTTCATCAAGTTGATTGTAAGTGAAATTTTTAAACTGCTCCCATCGTTCAGGGTGTCTTTCTATTTTATAGTTTACACTGCGGTTTGGAGTTGCAAATCTATCCCACCAGTAGTATTGAGTATGCCAGTCGGGTTTGGAGAAGTATGCTCCAATCATAAAATCTTTTTTTCGGAACGAGTCAAACACATGTTTGGCAACATCTGCTTTGGGATGATTTTTGAACGGACCGTTGGCTATTGAGAAGTCAGTCTGTTTGGTGTCAAACATATTGAATCCGTCGTGATGCTTGGTAGTGAAGATGGCATATTTCATACCTGCTTTATCCATTACTGATGCCCACTGATCGGGGTCAAAGTCGGTGGGGTTAAACTCATCCTTAAGCCCCCAGTACCATTTTTTGTATTCTTCATAAGTCATTGTGGTGTCACGTGAAATCCACTCCACATCTTCAGAGCAAATCGACCACGATTCTACAATGCCGGGTATTGAATATAAACCCCAATGGAACAGTACGCCAAACTTTAGGTCTTGCCATTGGTCTAGTTTCTCTAATACCTCCTTCTCCTCAGGATATATGTATCCGCTGGAGGCTTCGTGTACGAAACCTTGATTTTGAGCGGATAGTGAAACTAAAAAAAGACTTAGAGTCACTGTGATAAAAATCTTTCTTTTCATATTGGTAGTTTTTTAATTTGTCAATTGTCACAAAACTAATATATATAATTCAAATACTATAATTATGAGTACTATTAAAAACAACAAAACCGCCATTAATAGCGGTTTTGTTTGATATGCTTAATGAAACAGTTATTGTCTCATATTTCATGACATGTTATTTATAGTCCCTTTTCTGATAAATATCTTTCAGCATCAATTGCTGCTTTGCTACCCATACCGGCGGCAGTAATTGCTTGCTTGTAGTGTGGGTCTGCTACGTCACCGGCTGCGAAAACACCTTCAACGTTTGTTTTGGTGGTGGGTTCTTCGATTTTGATGAATCCGTTTTCGTCCAGGTCAATATAATCTTTGAAAATTTCGGTGTTTGGAGTATGACCAATTGCAAGGAAGAATCCGTCAACTGCAATATCTACTTTTTCTTCATCAGCTTCACCCATACGTTTCACCAGGTGAACGCCTTCAACTCCGTTGTTTCCAAAGAGACCTATTGCGTTGTGTTCAAATAAGATCTCGATTTTGGGATTATTCATTACACGATCCTGCATAATTTGTGAGGCACGCAGATGGTCTTTGCGAACAATCATATATACTTTGTCAGCCAATCCTGAAAGATAAGTAGCTTCCTCACAAGCTGTGTCACCACCACCAACTACGGCAACTTTCTTTTTTCTATAAAAGAATCCGTCGCAGGTAGCACAGGCAGAAACACCCTGACCGGCATATTTAGTTTCGTCGGGCAAACCAAGATATTTGGCGGTTGCTCCGGTTGAGATAATCACTGTGTCAGACTCAATGTCATATTCATTATCGATGGTAACTTTGAAAGGACGTACAGAGAAATCAACAGCCGTAGCTCTCCCTGAATATACTTCTGTGCCGTAGCGTATGGCTTGTTTTTTCAAATCTTCCATCATTTCGGGACCTGTGATTCCTTCAGGATAGCCAGGGAAGTTTTCAACCTCTGTGGTTGTAGTTAATTGACCACCCGGTTGTAGTCCTTCAAACAGAACTGGTTCCAGATTTGCTCTTGATGCATAAATTGCGGCAGTATATCCTGCCGGTCCTGATCCTATGATCAGGCAACGTACTCTTTTTCTCATAATAAAATGATATTCTAAATTGACCCCCATAAGATCTAGGAGGGTAGTTGATTAATATTTCCTCAAAGATACGAAGAAACTTTTTTTTACGAAACTGATATATGTTTTATCTATTCGAGGTAAATAGAAAGTATTGTGACCCGGGGTGTGTGACAGAGAATTCCGGCTTATATCATCTGAGATCAATGATTTCAACTCCCGGATGCTTGGTTTTGTTAAACACGAAGTCGGCATCATTGAAATTGAAGTTTGTATTGTATTCAGTGACGTTTATATTGTTTGTAAGTCCATTCTTGAACGTAAGTATAACTTGCCGGATGGTGTAGCTCTGTTTGTCAATAGCAACTGAGATATCTTTAAATTCACTACCGCTAACTGTTGGTTTCATATTTATAACAAAAGCGCTCTTGCCCGAGATGGTTTGTGATGTGGGTGCGTCTAGCGTAAATCCACTTTTGTACATGCTCAGCAATGCTGTCGGACTAATTGAAGCAACCTCCTCGGGAGTTGGTTCGCTAATGTTCACTTCATCATAATCATCCATTAGTACCCATTGAGTTTTGCCATCAAACCAGGTGTGAATGTTCGACATTTCAATTTTGAATTTATTGCCTTTTACCATTGCCATTCCATCTTGCTGGTGATGTATGGTCTTACCTTCCTTTGCAGTAAATGAGAAAGATATTTTTATACCTTTAGAGTTTTCGAAGTTGCTGTAGGCTTTGTCAAGAATGGATTTGGCTTCAGCCGAGCTTTGAGAAAAAGACGCCAATGCAAGCAATAGGGTTGTTATTGTGATAATGATTTTTTTCATTGCAGTAATTTTTTCTATACAAGATAGACAATTAAGGTGTGGGTAGGTTTAATTTGTCCAATCACCTAATCTTTTCAAAAAATTGTTTCATAATGCTCCCACACTCTTTCCCCAACACTCCGTAAGTTATTGTTGTTTTGGGATGAAGCACTCCTGGTGTGATCTTGGAGTATCCTCGTTTTTCGTCGTCTGCTCCATACACTATTCGTTTTACCTGCGACCATGCTAATGCGCCTGCACACATGGGGCAAGGCTCTACGGTGACGTATAGTGTACATTCGTTTAGATACTTTCCACCCAAAACATCTGCAGCAGCAGTGATGGCCTGCATTTCTGCGTGCGCAGTGACGTCGTTTAGTGTTTCCACCAAATTGTGGGCACGGGCAATGATGCGATTATCCCACACTACAACAGCTCCAATTGGCACTTCGTCTTTTGCCAGTGCTTTCTTTGCCTCAGAGAGGGCTTGCTGCATAAAGTAGTTGTCATCGAGCATAGTTTGTTTACCTTCTCATTTCGTTTTCCTCAAAAAGCGTGGGATAGTCCATATCCATATTCTTGAGTATGCTGTTCATTATTGTTTCTCTAAACCAGCGCGAGCGGTTTTTAATTTTATATTTTTTCAAATAGTAGTTTATCAATTCAAACTCGTCTTCATTAAGCATAAATTCGGCTTTCTTTTTTCGTGCAGCCGGTTTCCCTTTCACTTTGTATTTTTTCGATGCGTCCATTCTTTTATATTGAGTATAAAACTGGTCTGTTATTTATAAACCTCATTTCATAATACAAAAAAACAAAAATTTTTAACGTTAAAGAAAGGAATAATGCTAAATTTGCATATTAAGACAATAATGACACACTTTTATGGCAAAACACAATGAATTGGGGAAGAATGGGGAGGTAGAGGCAGTTCGATATCTGGAATCGAAAGGTTACAAAATATTGGAACAAAACTGGAGACTCAGAAGTTATGAGATTGATATTATTGCCGAAGATGAAAACTACGTTGTCTTTGTGGAGGTTAAAACACGAGCAACTGACCAATATGGTGACCCAAGTGACTTTGTGAATAAAGCCAGGATGAGACGAATGGTTAATGCCGCACATTATTATTTATTGATGAGTGATGTTGATAAGGAATGGAGGTTTGATATTGTGGGTTTAATTTGGGATGATAAGTCTTTTGAACTGGAGCACATTGAAGATGCTTTTTTGCCGGATATTTCATGACAAGTTAATTATTGTGCTTTCTAAATCGCAGTTATGCAATTGAACAATAAAACATATAATATAATAGAACTGGAAGAAACGGGATCAACCAATCAGTATCTGAGGGATATACTATCGAAGTCATCTACCGTTGAGGGAACAGTTGTGACTACAGAGTTTCAAACGCGAGGGCGAGGGCAGATGGGAAACAGTTGGAATTCGGAAAAAGGTAAAAATCTTTTGTTTAGTATATTGTTGTATCCCACGATGGTAGAGCCGAGCAAACAGTTTATAATATCGCGTATTATTTCGGTGGCAATACACAGAGTATTGTCTCAGTTTACGGATGGAATAAAAATAAAATGGCCCAATGATATATATCACAACAATAATAAAATTGCAGGTATATTGATTGAGAATAGTTTGATGGGGAAAGCGATTACCTATTCTATAGTTGGCGTTGGAATGAATATCGCTCAAAAGAGTTTTTCGGATAATATTCCCAATCCTGTTTCGCTGACTCAAATAACAGGGATGGAGCACAGCAGAGCAGATATACTTGATTCGGTGCTTCGAGAGTTCTTTTTTCTCTACGAAGAAATGAAAAACAACAATGTTGAAAAAATAGAACAGGAATATTTTCAGAACCTTTTTCAAAGGGGTGAAACCTGTCTTTATAAAGATGAGAGAGGTGAATTCAGAGGCAAAATAGTTGACGTGCTCCCGTCGGGACATTTGGTAATGGAGGATGAGAGCGAAACCGAGAAACGGAAGTATGCCTTCAAGGAGGTGCAATTTATAATTGAGAAATAAATATCAAAATAATATAATTATGAAATACAAAAGAATTTTATTGAAATTGAGCGGGGAGTCTTTGATGGGAAACAAAAAGACAGGAATAGACGAAACCAGACTAAATGAGTATGCAGAGCAAATAAAGGTGGCAGCTGAAATGGGTGTGCAGATAGGAATTGTAATAGGTGGGGGTAATATATTTCGTGGTCTGAGTGGTACCGACAGAGGGTTTGATCGTGTGAAAGGCGACCAGATGGGGATGCTTGCCACGGTTATCAACAGTCTTGCCCTTAGTTCTGCACTTACCGCAGTTGGGCAGAAAAGTCATGTCTTTACATCTATACGCATGGAGCCTATAGGTGAGTTATATAGCAAGTGGAACGCCATAGACGCTATGGAGCGGGGGGAAGTTGCAATAATAGCAGGGGGAACAGGTAATCCATTTTTCACAACTGACACAGCTTCTGCTCTTAGAGGTATAGAAATTGAGGCTGATGCAATGTTCAAAGGCACTCGCGTGGATGGAGTTTACACAGCCGATCCGGAAAAGGACCCAACTGCAACAAAGTTTGATACTATCTCATTTGATGAGGTTTACGATCGCGGACTAAAGGTGATGGACCTAACGGCTACTACGATGTGTAAGGAAAATAAACTCCCAATTGTAGTTTTTGACATGGACAATTATGGAAATCTTAATAAGTTACTCAAAGGGGAAAATATTGGAACATTAGTTCATGTTTAGGCTCCCAAAAAATAATATTAGCAAAAAACCGATGCATTTAGCACCGGTTTTTTTGTAAATACATACATATTGGTTTCTGTTGCCACGTTTGATAATAGTCTCAAAACTGTGTTTATTTGAAAAAAATCACTATTTTTGTTCAAAATAAATTAGAAAATTATGGATATTACAACAATTAAAAAAGAAGCAGAAGAAAAAATGGCAATGACCATTGAATTTCTTGAAGAAACATTTTCCAGAATTCGTGCCGGTAGAGCTAATCCGCGCATCCTGGACGGAGTGAGAGTAGATTATTATGGAAGCGTAGTCCCAATTTCTAATGTCTCATCAATTACTACTCCTGATGCAAAAACAATCATTGTGCAACCATGGGAGAAGAATATGCTAAAGGTAATCGAAAAAGCGATTATGGATTCCGACGTAGGTATTACTCCCGAGAATAATGGTGAACTGATACGTCTTGGAATTCCTCCACTGACTGAAGAGCGCAGAAAGAACTTAGTGAAACAGACTAAGCAGGAGATGGAAGATGCCAAAATCAGCGTGCGTAATTCGAGAAGAGAAGCGATTGATGATATTAAGAAAGCTGTGAAAGATGGATTTCCGGAAGATGCAGGAAAAGATGCAGAAACTGATATTCAGAAAATTCACGACAAGTATATTAAACAGATAGACGAAAAATTTGCTGAGAAAGAGAAGGAGATACTGACGGTATAATTTTATTCTGCTTGGTTTATGGAGAATATTCCTTCATTTTATTGTAGAGATAAGATTAGTTTAGTAATATAATTTAATGACTAAGAAGACAAACAGAACTGACCACCCGGAAGAAGGTGTGCAACGTCCTATTCGTGAAGATGAAGGAATCGTAATTAAAAATACAGGGAATCTTTATCTTGTCAGAACCGATGATAACGAAGACTTTTCGAGCACAGCCAAAGGACGTTTTCGCCTTCAGGGAATCAGAAGTACAAGTCCGGTGGTGGTTGGCGACCGTGTGAAAATAGAAGTTCAGCAAGATGGTTCATCATATATTACTGAGATATTTGATCGTAAAAACTATATTGTACGAAAAGCATCAAAATTATCAAAGCACTCTCATATTCTGGCTGCCAACATAGATTTGGCGTTGCTTTGTGTGACAATAAAGTCACCGGAAACAACTACTATTTTTATAGACCGCTTTCTAGTTACAGCCGAAGCCTATAGAGTTCCCGTATATTTGGTTTTTAATAAGATAGACCTATACGATGAAGAGGATATGGACTATGTAGAGGCATTGATATATCTTTATGAGACCATCGGCTATATGTGTATAAAGGCGTCGTGTGTTACTAAACAGGGAATTGACGAGATTGACAGCCTGGTGAATGGCAAGATTACTCTCTTTGCAGGTCACTCAGGTGTTGGAAAATCAAGTATAATAAATGATTTACAATCTGAGTCGGAACAAAAAGTGGGTGATATTTCAGAATATCATGATATGGGGATGCATACCACTACATTTTCCGAGATGATCGAGCTTGATAACGGCGGGTATGTAATAGACACACCCGGCATTAAGGGGTTCGGTACAATAGATATGTCGGCTGAAGAGGTGTCTCATTATTTTCCTGAGATTTTTAAAATATCTTCCAAGTGTAGGTTTAACAACTGTATGCATCTAAATGAGCCTGAGTGTGCGGTGCAGGAGGCTGTTGATTCTCACTTTATAAGCGAGAGTCGATATAACTCTTACCTGAATATTCTGGAAGACCTGAATGATGAAAAATACAGATAGTGTAAAACTTGTGTTACTATGAATAGTGTCTTGATGCTTGTTCTTGAAATAGTTTATATGCTTACGATAGTGAGTGTTATAATTGTTGTTATTTCTGAGAACAAAAATCCCATCAAAACGCTGTCATGGGTAATGGTGTTAATCTTTCTGCCGTTAGTAGGACTTATTTGGTATCTTACTTTCGGGCAAGATATCACTAAAAAGCAAGTTATCACCAAGCGCATGTATCAAAAACTCAAACGTCGTCCGCTCGATGAGTTGGGGACAGCTGAAGAGTTCTCTTATCCTAAAAGTCAGGAAAACCTTATTAAGCTGTTGAAAAATATCGACAATACTCCACTTTTGGGTGGCAACAGTGTTAAGTTTTATATTTCAGCCCGAGATAAGTATGACGACCTGCTTATTGATTTGAGTAATGCCAAACATCATATACATGTAGAATATTATATATTCTCTGACGATAAAATTGGATGCACTATTAAAGACATTTTGATTAAAAAATCTCTTGAGGGTGTCGAAGTAAGAGTGATATACGATGGATTTGGTTCCAGGCATACTAAGAAGTCTTTTTTTGAAGATATGCGAAAGGCAGGTGTCGAGGCAGAGCCTTTTCTGAAGCTTGCATTACCTAAGTTAACTTCACGTCTCAATTATCGTAATCATAGAAAAATTGTCGTGATTGATGGGGAGATAGGCTACGTTGGGGGAATGAATATTGCAGACAGATATATTGAGGGGTTTGAATGGGGTAAATGGCGTGATACACATGTACGGATAAAAGGTAAAGGTGTTCAAAGCCTCCAGTCGGTCTTTTTGATAGGATGGCACTTCGTTACCCAAACTCTTATTACATCCAGGAAGTACTTTCCGGAATTGCCTTCATATGGATATGTAATGATGCAGACTGTCAACAGTGGTCCTTTGCGTAGTGAGCGAGAAGTGTTTCGTGGCGTTTTGCAAGCTATTTACGATGCTAAAAAGTCGATATTTATACAAACACCATATTTCATACCCCCTGATTCAATGTCGGAAGCATTGCAAACTGCTGCTATCCGCGGTGTGGATGTTAGATTGATGGTAGCTGAAAAATCGGATGTGCCTTTGGTGCAAGTTGCTTCCAGATCTTTCTTTAAAGAGATGATGCAAAGTGGAGTGAAGATTTATACTTATCAAGGAGGTTTTCTACATTCAAAGTTGATGATTTTTGATGATTACCTAACACTTATTGGCTCTGTAAATTTTGATTTCAGAAGTTTTGAGCATAATTTTGAAGTTGAGTCTTTCATATATGATGAGGCTATAGCTTCAGAAGCAATTGATATTTTTGTTGATGACCAGCGTGAGTCCAAAATAATTTCGTTGAGAAGTTGGGTCAAAAGACCTGCACGGGTTAGATTCTTTGAATCTTTAATGAGACTTTTTGCACCACTTTTGTAAATGTGTTTCCTGATTAAAAAGTAGATGCATGATGATTTTTTTAATATGAGTGTTACAATATTTTATTTGGTTTTTGAACAAAATATTTATAAATGACAAGAGTTTATCTGATTGGATATATGGGGGTAGGCAAGACTACTGTTGGTAAAAAACTGGCAGCTCATCTTGGTGTGAATTTTATTGACTTGGATAAATATATAGAGTCAAAATATCATAAGTCTATCCCGGAGATCTTTGAAGAAAAAGGAGAACAGGGTTTTAGACATATTGAAAGTCAGTCCTTGAAAGAAGTATCCGAAATTGAAAATGTAGTGATTTCGACAGGCGGAGGGGCACCCTGCTTCTTTGATAATATGAAGGTGATGAACAATAGTGGTGTGTCTGTATATATCAGTGCTAAGCCGGAGGAGCTGGCGTCACGATTGATTGCTTCAAAAAATGTACGTCCCATTATTGCCGGAATGTCTAAAGATGAATTAATACCTTTCATTACGAAGCATATGGGCGAAAGAGAGTATTACTATAATCAATCTAAGATTATTTACAAAAGTGACTTTCTTCTGACAAAAGAAGAAATATATTTGACCGTTGAGGGTATCGTCCGTGAATTAAAAAAATATCAAAATGATCTTTGAACCATTAAAATCCACAGAGTTTTTTGTTCGTGAACTATTGCTTAAAGTAGACAAGCATAATATTTCACTGACTATTGGTGTGCCTAAGGAGAATCAAATTAATGAGAAACGGCTGAGCATCACTCCTGAAACAGCAGCCCTACTAGTTGATGCGGGGTACAAGGTCTTGATAGAACGTGGAGCAGGCATATCCATAAATTACTCCGATAATTATTATGCAGATTCGGGTGCATATATTGTTGATCGTTTTCAGGTTCTTCAGGCAGATATAATATTGAAAATATCTCCTCCTACTTTTGAAGAGGTTAACATGATGAAGCCTCGTGCCAATGTGTTCTCTTTTTTGCAATTACATCTTCTCACAGCTGCAACGCTTGATCTTATGATTGAAAAAAGGATAAGTGCGCTTGCATATGAACTTATTTATGATGACAGCAAAATCTCTCCTTTTGTTACTGCTATCAGCGAAATTGAAGGTGCAACGTCTATTTCCATTGCTTCTGAACTTTTGAGTAATGCTCATGGTGGCAAGGGGATATTGCTGGGTGGTGTTCCGGGTATATCTCCTACAGAGATTGTTATAATTGGTGCGGGTGTGGCGGGTACTGTTGCTGCTCGTACCGCTTTGGCTATGGGAGCATCTGTGAAGATATTTGATAATGATATCAACAAGCTACGTAATATTAACCATGAGTTGGGGCACGCAGTGTTTACTTCAGTTCTTCAGCCCAATGTGATGCGAAATGTATTTAGATCTGCAGATGTTGTAATCGGAGCGATGCGATATGTGAATAAAACTCACTTCTACAGGATATCAGCCGATTTGATTAGAGAGATGAAGAAAGGTTCAATTATAATTGATTTGCGAATGTCGCAAGGCGGATGTTTTGAAACTACAATGGAGGCATGTCTTCCTAACTATCCCGACATTTTTGAACAGTTTGGTGTACTCCATTTTTGTGAGCTAAGTGTTAGTTCTCGTGTTGCTCGAACTGCTTCAATTGCATTGAGTAATTTATTTATACCAATGTTTACAGCTATAACCGAATGTGGTGGAGTGGGGCAGTGTGCTCGTTTCGACAGAGGGTTTGCTACAGGTTTTTATGTTTATTCGGGCAAAATGGTTAATTCGTATGTGGCAAATCATTACAATAAGTCGGTAAACGATATTGGACTGTTTTTACCGGGATTGTAAATCTTTACCTTAAATCTCTTGCTAACTGAAACCAAATTAGGTCTGCATTATTTGCAGAAACGTCTTGCCAACTTTCTGTGCTGAAATCAAAACAAGCAGCTGAAGAAGTTGGGAGATTGTCAAGTCGTATACCAAAATAATTAATCAACTCCGTAAACCCCGGGTTGTGACCCACGATAATACATTTGTTTATATTGTCTTGAATTTTGCTTATAGATTTCAGTATTTCATTAACCCATGCCAGATAAAGTCCCTTTTCAGTTTCTATCCTGTTAACATCGTAATTGATTGCTTTGGCAATAATCTGTGCAGTCTCTTGTGCCCTTGTGGCTGAAGAACTTAGAATTAAATCGACCTTACCTTCTTTTGCATTGATAAACTTGCCCATATTTTGGGCACCGATAATTCCGGTTTTGTTAAGAGGGCGATCAAAGTCACTTAATCCCATGTCTTCCCATGATGATTTTGCATGTCGTAAAATAATTAATCTCTTCATACGATTACGTGGTTCTCATTTTTCTTCTGAATCATACTTAACCTTATCCAAAAGTAGAGGTAGAATAGAACTCTTTATTCCCGCCTTCAATAAATGGATACTGTCTTCAACAAACATTTCCTCAAATTGTTTGAAGTTGCCCGCAAGACTTACTGATTTAGAATATAAATCAATAGCTTGTTTTTTGTCATTCATACACAATGCAACATGACCGGCATTAATAAAATCGTGAGTATTCGGTTTATTTCCTATAATCTTATTGTAATAGTTTTGTGCTGTTTCATATTTTCCCGACAAGAATGAGCACCATGCAATAGAGCGCCAGGCTCGCGTATTGCCGCTGCTGAGCAAATCCACCTTGAAGTAGTAATTTAATGCTTCATCGTATCGGTTAAGTTCTAAGAAACAGTGCCCAATATTGAGTTGGGTGTTCATGTTGTCAGGTTTCAGTTGATCAAGCTTTCTGAAGTATTGCAATGCACTTTCAGGTTGTTTTAGTAATCTGTAGCAGCCGGCAATTCTGCGCAACACCCACGTGTTGTTATCTACGATTAATTCAGACTTTTGATAAGCACTCAATGCACCCTGAATGTCACCCGACATTTGGCGGCAGTAGCCTATCTTTTGCCATGTTTCATCAGTCACATTGCCAATTTCCGTCAACTTAATGTAGGCATCCAGTGCCTCATTAAAGTTGTTTTTTTCAAAATAATATAGTGCTATTTTCTCCAGATTCTTAGGTTGTAACACTATTGATTTTAAAATGTTAATCTGATGATAATCCAGTGATGTGCCAAAGATATCATCAAAGTCATTTCGGCGTTGATATAGCTTGAAGAAACGGTACAGATCTTGAACATATTGTTTGATTATACCATCTTCTTTTTGATTTGGGTTGAGCACGAACTCCTCTTCCGCCATCTTTTTGAGCTCATCGGTTTCTGCTCCCAGTTGAGACACCATCATTTTTCGATATTGCTCCGGCATTGACATTACGCTATAGCAAAATGAGTATTTATCCGAGTTGCAAATCATTGATGTGCCCAACATTGATGTCAGTAGATTCTCGCTATCCGATTTGTCTGAAAACATGTCAACCAGTGTACTGTGGTTTTTATCAAATGGCAAAAACCAGTTGCTCATCTCATAAAAAAACGGGTAGCTCTTCAAGTTTGAGAATGTAGAGTGAAATACATCTGCTCCACCAAGCTGCATCTCTGAGAATTCCTGAAGCTTATCACTAAGTCCCGCTTCATCCAAAATCTTTTGCCATTCCGGATTCTTTTCATCAAAATTAGTTTCACCCATCCACTCCTCAAGATTGATTTTTTTCCCTATCATCGGACTTAGTTTCATCATTTCAGGAATTATCTCTTCGGTTAGCTTTTTGGTGATTTTTTCTGTCTCGTGCGCTTGTATAAATTGAATTAAGACACTCATCACTCTGTGGTTAAATACCTGATCATCCGACATCACTTCAACTTTTCTGACAAATTGTGGGAAGCTACTCCATCGGTTGTTATACTTTCTGAAGATTGGGATAATTCCAATTATTGAACGAAGAGCTAAAGTCGGTTCTGCGTGATTGCATAAATCAAGCAAAAGATTGATTTTATTATGGTCAAATCTTTGTAAAATACTCATCGTTAGAGCAGATATAAGCATCTCCTTTGCGCTTATGTGTATCAACTCATCGTCAATAAATGATTTGTATTCCTGAATCAATCCGTTTCCTGCTCTGGGAGCTGCATATACAGAGTAGAACATATCCCGAACAACAGCTTCCTGCTCTGCTTTTTTCTGTTTCATCCGAATGGCTTTGTCTTCACCTTCGGTCATAAGTTGAATAACTGAAATAGCGTCGGAGTATTGCAATATAGCTGTTTGATGCTCCTTAATTGATTTATTGCCATGAATATTATTTAATCTTGCTTTTTCAAAGAAAAATATAGAACTGCTCTTAAGCAGAACTTGCTCGGTAAGATCGTCGGCAAGGCCATAAAGATCTCTGATAAGATGGTTGTAAACATTCTCTTGCTCGGGATCGTCATTGCCTTCAATCAGATAATGAATCATGTATTTGTAATTGGTTTCCAACTCATTTACTTTATCACTCACACTCCAATTCTGTAAATCGGCTGACAATTCTTTTATTCTGTCAATCGCATCTTTTATATCTTTTTTCTCTATATGAGTGATTATTATCTTATGTTCTGCTATTGCTTTTTTAATATCCATTTCTAATCTATTTTGTCATTAATTATTAAGACAGATGGTAGGTGATTAATCCATGATAATGGTGTAACAATGAGTCTCGACCAACCTTCGCTTCCAATAATCATTAAGTCCATTTGCTGAATAAACTCATCTTCAATCTTTCTGTCATTTCTCCATATACCTATTTTACCGTCAGCTCTCCTGCTGATAGAGTTGAAAAGTTTTTGAAGTTTGGGGTTTGACTCAATAAATCCTATTGCATCCCATACAGTGATGGTTACATTTTGGTTTTTTCCAAGCTGATATAGAAAGGGTAAAGCGTATGCATCATTTTCCCTTAAAATAGGAATGAAAATATTATTAAATTCACCACGATATCTGTTTGTGACTAAAATCCCTGATGTATATTCTTGCCTTTTGAGTATTGTTGTGATGTTTCTCAGTGTATAAGTTGCTTTTTCTCCCAGCTCTCTTTTATACTCTTCTTCTCCCAATACAGTACTTTCGGACCTGAGTTTCAGATATTTTACCCATATGTCGGAGCTAAATAAGTTATGTCCTATACCAAATAAAACTATATTGGCTTTTTGTTCCTCAGCAGTATGTATAATTTCCTGAGCAAAGTTTTCGCTCTCTTTCACAAACGTTCTTACGGTAAGTTTATCAGTTTCTCTGGATATATTTATATCGGAGTACAACTCCGATTTATAAATATTTTTATCTTCAATATTTTCCGCTTGTTCTTTATTAATCAGATTAAGCATCGTGATTGATGATTTTCCCGAATTGAACCTAAGCATCATTTGAGTCAGTTCTCCCAAAGCTTTTCCTGTTATTTTTTTGGAAAAACAAATCAGGATGTTTGTGGATGCCTTTGATGTATCCTCTTCTTCTATTTTTTTAATAATAATGTCTGCGAGTTCCATACCAATATTTTATATGAAGATAAACAATCAGTTAGTTGCTAACATAATAATATGTTGCTTAAATTACCTGTAATGACACCTGAAGATACATATCTTCTATATCTTCTTTTTGGATTTTCTCAAAATCCTCAATTCTTGCAGTCGTAATCAATCCACTCATATCCAAAGACCCGGGACTTATTAATAGTTGACGGGACCCTTGTTCATAATACTGCTTCGGTCGGTGAGCTTTTCGGGGAAAGATGTGAAGCGTAAATTTATTGTTGTCGGTGAATGCAATAAGATTCATCATCGGCTCATCTTCGTTTGGTTGTCGGCTTTTAAGATAGTAGTAAACATCTTCAAACCTTTCCTCAATTTCCTCTTTCGACTCACTTTCTATTACAAGGCAAGTGCGAAGTTCATTTTCTCCCTGCATCAAGACCGGCTGCTTCAATCCTGCTTGAAAATGAAAGTGCTCAGGTATTGAAGCCCCACACTTAGCCCCATTATAAAAAACAATATAATCGGGAAGCTGTTCAGCAAAAGATAGCATATCACTTATTTTTTTGCCAATTAGTTGAGGTACATGTGAGTGAAGGGGAATTGTCACATGGTTTCTAAGCACCGGATAAGGATTGGTAAGAATAATATATTTATCAAAATAATATATTCCTTCTTGGGGAGCAGGGCGATTGTCAGCACACAAACGACACTTTTGAATTTTAGTATAACCAGGTTCAGTATTTCCAACAATTGATTTGATTCTGTCAGGGTTAAATTCTATGTTGACTTTTATATCGTTTCCCCATTCAAAGCTTTTGTTTTTTACATTGTCGAGACCTGATAATATGTTGTTTAACTGCTCCCACTTTTTCTTTTGCTCAACAAACAATTGCTCTATTTTCTGTTGAAGTGTCATTAAATTATGGTTAGATTGTCTGTGTGATTATATTTTTTGTTTTCCCTTCTTGCTTGCATATCTGAGTACAGGAGAAATATCAAAATATACCTTTTCTACTCCAAAGGGGTTTTTAGCAACAGTCAATGAGTTGCATTTGCCTCCTTTTTCAAGCTGTTCGCTTCCACCATATTTGTATCCCAGGAAGCCTAATATATCATATTCATGAGCAACTTTTATTACATAGTATGCGTTCTTCTTGCTCATTCCATCGCCAGAACTAACAATTGCACGTTCCACAATATTTCTTTTAACAGCTGTTTTTCTGTACGAAGCAACATCATTTGTTTGGGCAAAGACAATTAGCTGTGCATTAAGAGCACGCATATTAAATGGATCTTGATCGAGAAGTAAATTTGCATATTTTGCAATTTCAATAAAATCATCATTTGAAAGATGTTGCTTTCTTAACACACTTCCGAGTTTGCTATTATAATCAGTTTCATCAACAGGATTATAGTTGTCGTTAAAAACATAACCATAATACAAATGTCTCTGTTCGTTTATGCTCATGGTTGAGTCACCTGCAAGATATTTGTCCATAAGGTTTTGATATAATAGGCCGGACGCACTATTTGCTATATTCTTCTCTATCTCTTTGTAGTTAGGTGCAACAGGACCATCGTATTGTGCGAAAAGAGAGATGTGGGCTATCAGAAATAGTGCGAAAAATGATATTTTTTTCATTATAGTAGATGTTTTATTTAATAAAGATACAAAGTAGATGCGATATTAATTTAATATAACGACAGCTGTGAGTACTGAGTCACAGACTGTCGTTAAAAAACTGTTATTGTTTACCGGACACAGTAGCCGATCGGTCAATTTTAGTAATCAATCCCTGCAATACACTGCCGGGTCCTAATTCTACAAATTCGGAGGCACCATCGGCAATCATATTCTGAACAGATTGAGTCCATTTAACGGGCGAAGTTAGCTGAGCTATTAAGTTCTTTTTAATAACTTCAGGATCAGTCTCACCCACGGTTGATACATTTTGATATACAGGGCAAACAGGAGCAACAATTTTGGTTGCTTCAATAGCCTCAGATAACTTAACGCGTGCAGGCTCCATCAATGGAGAGTGGAATGCACCGCCAACCTTTAGCGGAAGAGCGCGTTTTGCTCCTGCCTCTTTCATCAGTTCACATGCTATTGCAATACCTGAATTTGTTCCTGAAATTACAATTTGTCCGGGACAGTTGTAGTTAGCCGGAACAACTACGTCATCTATCGATGCACAAATTTCTTCAACTTTCTCGTCGGGCAAAGCTAATATGGCTGCCATAGTTGAAGGATTCAACTCGCATGCTTTTTGCATAGCAAGCGCACGCTTATAAACCAATTTTAATCCATCTTCAAAGATAAGTGCCCCGGCTGCCACTAAAGCAGAGAACTCTCCTAATGAATGTCCCGCAGTCATATCCGGCTTAAAGTCGTCGCCCAACATTTTGGCCAGAATAACGGAGTGAAGAAAGATGGCAGGTTGTGTTACTTTTGTCTGTCTTAAATCCTCATCAGTTCCTTCAAACATTAAGTCTGTGATTCTAAATCCTAGAATTTCATTCGCTGTTTCAAACATCTCCTTTGCTAAAGGAGAATTATCATATAGGTCTTTGCCCATTCCAACGAATTGTGCACCTTGACCCGGGAATACATAAGCTTTTTTCATTCTGTTTTTGTAATTCTTATTTTATAAATGTATAATCTTTTTATTATTTAGCTTTCATCAAATAACAATGTAGCTACATTCAATGTTTTGTACTTGAATATTTATTTATCTTTCCTACGGATTTCAACACGTCGTATTTTGCCGCTAATTGTTTTGGGAAGCTCGTTCACAAACTCAATAACCCTGGGATATTTATACGGTGCTGTCACATTCTTTACGTGATCCTGAATTTCTTTAATCAAATCTTCATCTGCAAGATGCTTATAGTTGTCGGTAAGGACTATAGTTGCTTTAATAATTTGTCCGCGCACCTCATCAGGCACTCCGGTGATGGCACACTCTACCACTGCAGGATGAGTCATTACTGCACTTTCTACTTCAAAAGGACCAATTCGGTAACCTGAACTTTTTATCACGTCATCCGTGCGCCCCACAAACCAGAAGAATCCATCCTCATCGCGCCATGCTACGTCGCCTGTGCGATATATTCCGTCGGCATATACTTCTTTGGTCAAAGCTTCGTCGCGGTAATAGCCTTTGAATAAGCCGAGTGGTAAATGATCTTTGGTGTAAAAAACAATCTCACCTTGCTCACCATCTTCTGCAGATCTGCCATCGTTTGTGATCAGATCCATATCATAAAGAGGGCTTGCCACGCCCATTGCTCCCGGCTTAGGTTCTATCCATGGAAATGTGATGATGGTAGGAGCTGTTTCAGTTTGCCCAAAGGCCTCCATCATTTTTATTCCTGTTTGCTTGTAAAATGCTTCAAATACAGAGGGATTTAATGCTTCGCCGGCTGTTGTGCAATACTCGAGTGCCGATAGGTCATACTTGCCCAGATCTTCCCGTATGAGAAATCTAAAGATAGTAGGCGGTGCACAAAATGATGTGACTTTGTATTTAGATATTACCTCAAGCAAATCAGCGGGAATAAACCGACCTTCAAAATCGTATACAAATACGGCTGCCCCCACAATCCATTGACCATATAGTTTTCCCCACACAGCCTTTGCCCAGCCCGTGTCGGCAAGTGTCAAATGAAGACTTTTTTCGTGTAGATTGTGCCAATATTTTGCAGTAGTGATATGAGCCAGAGGGTAAGTGAAATCGTGCATAACCATTTTAGGCTGTCCTGTTGTGCCCGACGTGAAATAGAGAATCATAATGTCGTCGTTGGTATTCACTTCTGCAGGTCTCACAAATGCCGGTGCATTTTCAATTCCTTTATGGAAATCAATCCAGCCTTCATATTCTTTATTGTGCGATATAACAAATTTATGAGTTAGGGTAGGCGATTGTGGAAGTGATTTGTCAACATGACCTATCAATTCATCTTCTCCCAAAGTTACCACACCTTTTATGTCGGCAGCATTTGCCCTGTACACTATATCATCCACAGTTAGTAGATGTGTTGCAGGGATTACTACTACCCCAATTTTGTGTAACGCAGTGATAATATACCAAAACTCAATGGAACGTTTCAAGATTAGCATCACTTTATCCCCTTTTCTAATACCTGCTTCGAGAAAAAAAGATGCTGCTTTGTCAGATAAATCTTTAAGTTCACCAAAGTTCAGGTCCTGGTGTTCTCCCAGGTCATTTGTCCAGCAAAGTGCACGTTTATTTGGATTTGTTTCTGCCCATTCATCAACAACGTCATAAGCAAAATTAAAATTTTCAGGTACTATAATATGATAATTATCAACAAAATCCTGATGAGAACTAAACTCTGTTTTGTTTAGGAATTTTTCTAGCATAACCTAATATAATATGATTCTATTTTGAGGTCTCTCTTTATGATGTTTTATGGATAAAGAATTACAGCCAAAAATTTAACTTGTTTGTTGTTAAGTGCTTTCATTCCGTGTGGTAAAGAAGAGTCGAAATAGATGCTGTCTCCCTCATTTAGTACAATTTCTTTGCCATTGATATTTATAGACATGCTCCCCTCCATCACCATATTAAATTCCTGACCAGGGTGAATGTTCTTAAAGTAGTCTTCTTCAAGAGGCTTTGGTTCCACAGTTACAATAAAAATCTCTGCCGAATTGTTGTTGAACCCTGCTGTTAGAGACTGGTATTTGTAGGCAGATACCCTTTCGACACTAACTCCCTGATTCTTGCGAGTCACAAAATAAGAACTCATACGAGGCTCATTGCCAAACATTAGTGTTGCCATGCTTACGTTGAATTCCCGTTCTATACGCTGAAGGAATGATATTGATATATCCTTTTCACCTTCTTCGTAAAGCAGGTAATCGTCTCGTTCTATCTCCAACTTGGTTGCCATTTCTTTGGGTGTGAGGTCTATTGCCTCGCGGAGACCTTTTATTCTCTTACCGATTTGTTTTAAACTAGTACTCATAAAGTTTACATTTAGTTATTACACAAAGATATAAATTAAAAGTGATAACTTCTTTTTCTATCAGACAAACATATACAAGCTTATTGCCATTATTAGCATACCAAGCACTAATCCGGATATTGCATGATGGTGTTTACCAAACTTTTCGGCAGTGGGCAGGAGCTCATCCAAAGAAATGAAAATCATAATTCCCGCTATTGCCGAAAGTACAAAAGCGTTCAAGGTAGCATTCCAGAATGGAATGAGAAAGAAAAAAGCAATTACTGCCCCTATAGGTTCAGCAAGCCCTGAGGCAAAGGAGAGCCAAAATGCTTTCTTTTTACTACCTGTGGAATGATAGATAGGTACTGCCACGGCAATTCCCTCGGGAATATTGTGGATAGCAATGGCGATTGTGATTGGAATTGCAATTTCCAAAGAGGTAAGTGCTGACATAAATGTGGCAATCCCTTCCGGAAAGTTGTGTATGGCAATTGTAATAGCCGTAATGATACCGGTGTAGCGCAGCTCACTTTTGTGGCGCATCTCTTCCACAGCATGCATCTCATGTGGATTGCTCGATTTTGGAATCATAAAGTCTATAAATGCGATTATTATTATACCTCCGAATAATCCTAAAATCATATATAGCATACCCAGCTTTCCTCCATACTCATTTGTAAATTGTTGAAGCGACTGGGGCAACATCTCCATAAATGAGACATATATCATTACACCTGCCGAGAGTCCGAGTGAGAAACTAAGGAAATTAGTATTCGTACGTTTCGCAATAAGTGATATAAGACTACCTATACCCGTTGACAGACCTGCTACGAGAGTAAGCAGAAATGCTATCAGAATGGTTTTGGTTTCCATTATCTTTCTTTGATGATATTATCCATGATTTCCCGGTGTATTAATCCATTGGAACCTACTATTTCCCTGCCGAAAATGTAGTTGTCATTTTCAGAAAAGTCTGTTACGGTCCCTCCGGCTCTTTTCAGAATGATTGAACCTGCAGCCACATCCCATGGCGACAGACCGGAATGAAAATAAGCATCACTGCGCCCCGCTGCCACGTAGCATAATTCGACAGCTGCAGAGCCTTTAATTCTGAAGCTGCTTTTTCTGTATTGTTCTGTGGTTCGTTTCAGTATTCCTTCCCCCCGTTCATCAAGGTGGTATGGTATTCCAAATCCTATATATCCATTTTGCAAAGTAGGGTGTTGTGATACTTTGATAGGAACGCCGTTTAGTGTTGAGCCTCCTTCTGATGTGGCGCAGTACAGCTCATCCAAAACAGGGTCATAAACAATACCGAGTATAATTTCATTATTGTGTGTTAGTGAAATGCTCACAGAGTATGGCGAATCACCATGAACATAGTTGGTCGTTCCGTCCAGCGGATCCACAATCCATGTATATTCTTTCTTCTCATATTCCACTGTCTCTTCCTCGGCAAGAAATGACGCTTCCGGCAAGATCTTCTTTAAGCCTTCCACCGTAATGCGTTCAGCTTCTTTATCTATATACGTAACATAGTTGCGTGTGCTTTTTTCTTCTACAGCATTAACGGATAATTTTTGTTGTTCGTCTTTCAAATATTTTCCGGTTGCCAGTGCAATATCTATTGCTTCATTGCAAATTATCTCTATTGTTTTCTTCATATTCTCTTAGTATTAATTATTATTTGAGAAAAGTGAATCCCACCATCTCGAGTCATCTTTCAGCCATTTGGTGAACCATGCATAGATTGCATGATTCCATGCAATGCGTTTGTCGTATTGATAAATTGCGTGATTTTCACCTTCAACCTGAATAAATTCAACTTCCTTACCCAACAGTTTGAGCGCTGTGTACATCTGAATACTTTCGCCCATCGGAACGTTGGTGTCAGCCGTGCCGTGCAGCAGCATAAGGGGGGTGTTAATTTTGTCGGCGCTAAATAACGGACTTTGTTCTACATACATTTCGGGATTGTTCCACGGATAGCTGCCTGCGCTTGCACCCGAGCTGTATGAGTAACCCCAAAAGCCTTCGCCCCAATAGCTGGTGATGTTGCTAATACCTGCATGCGACACAGATGCCGTAAATATATCTGTTTGTGTTATTAGATACTGAGTCATAAAACCACCATAAGAAGCACCAATATTACCAATCTTTTCACCGTTGATAAATGGGTGGGCAGCTACAAATTTCTCAACGCCTTCTATTATCTCATCGGCTGTTTGTTTTCCCCATGCATTCACGTGGCGTGCGGAGAACTCCTGTCCATAACCCGTTGTGCCGCTAGGTTGAAGAACATATACTACAAAGTCTTGTGCAGCATATACATGAAGCGGATAGGTACTTTCAAAGACACGAGATGTAGGGCTTGTGCCTCCGTAGTAATAAACAATAAGCGGATATTTTTTTGTTGCATCAAAATTGGGCGGCAGGTAGTATCTGCCCTCAATTACATCGCCAAATGAACTTGTAAAATTCCAATCCTTAACATCCCCAAGTGTGAGTTTGCTGAGTCTCTCCCCATAAGGATCGGCAATAAGTGTCGACTCCAATGTCTTTAGATTAAGCAGATAGCTGCGGCCCGAGTTTGCTACACTTACCCCTGAGTATGTTGCCCAATTACCATTTATGGCAAGACTTAGAGAGTTTATAACATCTTCTTTTAGCGGTAACTTTTCAAACTTTTTTTTCTTCACATCAAACCTGTACACATTCATGCGGTCACCTTCCTCAGCACGATAGTAGATGTAGTTGTCAGCACGGTTCCATACTTGTGAGCCTACAGATGGGTCAAAATATTTTGTTAATGGTGTGATTTGCTTTGTCGCCACATCCATCAGGAACGATTGAGAATCGTAGCTGTTGGCAATTTGACCTTCTCTTATGTTCAGACCAATTCCTCCGAACGCTTCCGGTGAACCTTGTATAAGCAGCTGTTTGTTGTCGGGTGACAGTTGTGCCCTTCCTGCGAATCTTTCATTTTCCCATATAGTATCCACTTCCATGCTGTTGAGGTTTAGTCTGTACATTGAGCTTTTTCTGAATGGTCGTTCGCTCAGGTCTTCTTCGGAAGTAGAAAATAGCAAATACTCCATATCATAGGATATATCATTGAGTGATGCCGTTTTTTTGCCAAAAGTTAGTTGTTGTGTCAATCCTGTATCAAAGAAATAGCGATACAAAAAATATCGGTCCCGATAATGCGACTGTCGGTCATCTATTCCAATCAATCTATTCAGCCCACTCGGGCTTTGTGGTGACAGCGATTCCTTTGTTGAAAAAAATAGAGAGCCCTCATCGGGAGCAATCGTAAAGTTTTCATTGGGTAAATTATCAGCAATGATTGTTGTTGAAGACTTCACAGGGTCAAAAGTATACAAAGTCCTTCCGTTTTCGCTGTCAGCCGTATAGCTCAATAAGTCAGATTTTGGCATCCATTTGAGCTGTTGTCTCGAAGATATTTCTGAAAAGATGACCCTTTTATCTTTTGTGTCATAAACCTCTGTGAATCCCTGATTTCTTCCTCCCGGCAATGTCTCCGACAGTCTTAACAACACATATCTGCCACTTGGCGATATGCTGCTACTGCTGAGGCGTTTTCCTTCCAGTATATCTTTTATATTTATTCTTCTTTTGTCTGCATCATTGAAGGAGTAATTTAGCAGCGAATCTTCAGGTTCTGTTTTCACTTCTATCTTAACAGCCGGATCCAGTACATCATCAGCACACGTTAACACCTTGATAACCACACGTGCATTGTTTGTAAATCCATTTAACGATGCATCTACAGAGCCGGAGTGATGTAAACTGTCGTTAACCTGTGTCTTGGTTGCACGTTTCGAGTTTTCTATCCAAAGCTCCAGCATATTGGGCGAAGTAATAGTTATTTTACCTTTCCCATATTGGTCGCCCGAGAGATAAAATGACATTAGCTGAAATTGTTTTCCCTCTTTCGGCTTATCAAGGTTAAAGAAACCAAGACTATCTTTCCTGAGTTGATTTATAAACCTTGTCTGCTGTGGAAAGTTGATTTTGTATGAAAGCAACTGCTCATCGTTAAACTTGGTGTTACTCAAATTAGTGCTGTCCAGCAATACCGGCTTCTGCACGTCTATTGGTCCGAAGCTGTATATCGTTTCGGGTGAGATAATTTTCTGCGCCACCACCGGCAGGAATGCAATAAGTGCTATTACAAGAATTCTAAATTTCATTTTGTCTGAATATGTTTTGTCTGTTTTCTGTTTTACTGTTTGGGGCTGTGGCTCCACACAAAGTGGTCCGTAAATAAATTGTCAATCTGCGGCATCTTGTTGAAAAAGCCATAGACTGAAGACCCCGATCCACTCATTGATGCATATACTGCTCCAAGTTCATAAAGTTGTTGTTTGATGTCATTTATCTGTGGATGTTTTTTGAAAATTGGTGTTTCAAAGTCATTTGTCATTACTTCTTTCCACCTTCCTATCGGCATCTTTGCTATCTCTTTTAGCGAAATATCCGGTCTTTTGGGTGTTATTACAGAGTATGCCCAACCGGTGTTGATTGAGATGTCAGGCTTTATAAGCACGAAATGGTAATTGGAAAGGTCAAGCTCTATATCTTCCATCTTTTCGCCAATGCCTGTGGCAAATACGGGTTTGTTTTTGATAAAGAAGGGACAGTCAGCACCAAGCTCAACAGCCATTTCAATGAGCTGTTCGTTACTGTAGCCCAGCTTAAACATCTTGTTAGTCAGCTTTAGCATAGCTGCGGCATTAGCCGAACCGCCACCTAATCCTGCACCAAAAGGGATTTTTTTCAACAAATGGATGTCGATAGCAGAAATATCATGCTCACGCCTGATTAGCCTGAGTGCCTTTATAACCAGGTTGTAATCTTCGTTGCCCTCTACAGTCAGCCCGCTTTGAAATAATCGATACTCCCGATTGACAGTCAATTCGGCTTTAGTGGGCACTATCTCCAGAGCATCTTTTATTTCCACGGGATAAAAAATAGTTTCAAGTTCGTGATATCCGTCACTCCTACGCGAAACTATATTTAGTCCTAAGTTGATTTTTGCATTTGGAAAACAGAGCATACCAATTTATTTTATGCAAAGGTAAAAAAAAAACTTGAAATCACCCCGAACTAATACAACAGCCTTATTTGATGAGTTGTGTTTTTTTGTTTCACAATGCGATTAATCATTTTTGACGGACAATCTCCGATGTTTAAACTTTTAATTTGTAATTTTGCAATCATCCCTTTTAGAGGTTATCATCTTTATCCTATAATCTATTATTGATTTATAAATATATGAGTACTACAAGAAAACCTACTGAGTTAGGTACGGAAAAAATAGGCAAACTGCTTTATCAATATTCTCTGCCCGCCATTATTGCCATGACGGCAGCGTCGCTCTATCACATTACCGACAGCATATTTATCGGTCACGGTGTGGGGGCTTTGGCCATTTCTGGATTGGCGATTACTTTCCCCTTTATGAATCTTGCAGCAGCCGTGGGGTCATTAGTGGGGTCGGGTGCAGCCACTCTTCTGTCTATCAGAATGGGGCAAAAGGACTATGACTCTGCCAATACTATTTTGGGCAATGTCATCACGCTTAATATCACACTGGGGATACTTTTCTCAGTTGTCTCTCTTATATTTATCGATCCCATTTTGTTGTTTTTTGGTGCCAGCGAAGTAACGCTGCCTTATGCCAAAGATTTTATGACAGTAATCCTCATTGGCAATGTGATTACACATTTATACATGGGGCTCAACGGCCTTTTGCGCTCAATGGGAAGACCGGAAAAAGCTATGCTTGCAACCATATTGACGGTTGTAATCAACTTGATACTCAATCCTCTATTTATTTTTGTGTTTAAATGGGGAATCCAGGGCAGTGCTCTTGCAACAGTCACTTCACAGATTATTATGTTTGTATGGCAGATGCGTTTCTTCAGCAACAAATCCAATTTCATTCATTTCAAACGAGGTACATTTAAGCTGCAAGGCAAAATAGTCAAAGAGATGCTTGCCATTGGTATGTCGCCATTTATGATGAATGCTGCTGCCACAGTTATAGTTATTGTCATCAATCAGGGGCTCATCCGCACCGGAGGCGACCTTGCGGTGGGAGCCTATGGTATTGTCAACCGTATTGCCTTCCTGTTTGCCATGATTGTAATGGGGTTCAATCAGGGGATGCAGCCCATCGCAGGTTACAATTATGGTGCGGCATTGTATGCCCGTGTAGATGAGGTGTTGCGAAAGACTATAATACGTGCCACAATTGTCACAACTGTTGGCTTTTTAATTGCCGAACTGTTTCCGCACGCAGTGGTCTCTATATTCACTACAGATGAAGAGCTTGTAAACATTGCGGCAAACGGTATGCGCATCATCTTTCTCACCTATCCCATTGTTGGATTTCAGATGGTCACAGCAAACTTTTTCCAGAGCATTGGAATGCCCGGCAAGTCTATATTTATGTCTCTAAGCCGTCAATTATTGTTTTTGCTTCCATGTTTACTTATTTTTCCTTACTTTTGGGGAATAAACGGGGTGTGGTTTAGCATGCCTGTCTCCGACGCAATATCCAGTATTGTAGCAGCCATAATGCTATTTAGACAATTAAGAATGTTCAAAGCGGAGGCTGTAAGAGCAGCTTCCCAAAGCTGATTAAACAATTAACTACTTAAACTGAAATATAAAATGAAAACAAAAAACTATGTAATCAATATCGGCCGGCAGTTTGGCAGTGGAGGACATGAAATTGGCAAACGACTTGCACAAAGGTTAAATATTTCATTTTATGATAAAGAGCTGATATCGTTGGCATCTCAAAAGAGTGGGCTTTCGAAAGAGTTTTTCGAAAAAGCAGATGAAAAAGCCGGATTACCCCTGGCAGGAGGGCTTATAGGCCTTCGTTCCACCTTTATGGGCGACGAATATATTGACAATTATCTTGGTAATGAATCGCTGTTTAAAATTCAGAGCGACGTTATTAGGGAAGTTAGTCAAAACGAATCGGCTGTGTTTGTTGGGCGTTGCGCTGATTATATATTGCGCGACCATCCTCACGCAGTAAATGTGTTTGTTAGCGCAGATATCACACATCGCATCAGAAAAGTAGCAGAACGCAATGGCCTTAGCGCAAAAAAAGCAAAAGAGCTAATTGATAAGACTGACAAAAAGCGTGCAAGCTATTATAATTATTACAGCAATAAGCGGTGGGGCAGTGCTGAGTCATACCACCTTTGTCTTAACTCCATAATAGGAATTGACAGCTGTGTTGATGTCATTGAGCAATACCTGAAAATAAAATGTAAGCTCGATAAGTAACACACTACTTGTTTATATTCCGTACTTTCCGTTTTGCCGTAAGGTACGGAACATTTTCACACTATACCTTAACCTTTCTTACTCCATTCGTACAGAAACATTGTACGTATATTTAACACATCAACCTTTTTATTCCTCCTGTTGATGTTCGCAAAATCCGCCAATAATCAGCCTTAGCGTGAAAAAATAAAAATTTATACTACTCGTATGTAATCTTTGTTAAAACCCGGAAAACCAATTTGATATTTTGGGTTTTCGAATTACCTTTGTCCGGATTTTTAACGAATAAAAGAAATGTTGAAAGAAAGAATAATTGACAAAGCAGGTGCAAAGTTTTATCAATACGGTATCAAGAACGTATCGATGAGCGACATAGCGTCATCTTTGGGAATATCAAAACGAACACTATATGAAAACTTCACTGACAAAGAAGAGATACTAAGATTATATATCGATAGAGATATGCTCGAACGTGAGAACAAAGTAAAAGAGCTTAATGAAAAATCGGCTAACATAATTGAGGTATTCTTGCATTTCATTGATATGCATAAGAACAAAGAGTTGCCATCTATCAGATTTTATCAGGATATAGAAAGATACTATCCTGCTATTCATAAAGATATTTTGAATAATGTGGAGCAAAACAAAGTGTATATGAAAAAGGCACTAAAGAAAGGTATTGAGGAAGGATATATCAGGCAAGAGTTGAATATAGAGGTGACAGCCTTTTTGGTAGAAGAAAGCAATTACACTTATATGAGAGCAGCATATTTGGAGAAGCCATACTTTTCGCATCAGGAACTCTTTTTTACGATGATGATCAACTTCATAAGAGGTATTTCTACGTTTAAGGGCATCGAGATAATAGACAGCTATTTGCAGAAAATTAATAACGAAAAATAATTAAGATACTTATATGACAACAAAAAAACTACAATTCGTCTTGATGACGATATGTGCATTGTTTGTCTTGCAGCCAATGATGGCTCAGCAGGAAACAGAGCTTATTGTGGATTTGAACACAGCAATTGAGATTGCTTTGAGCGAAAATCCCACAATAAAGATTGCAGACATGGAGATAACAAAAAAGGAATACTCCAAAAAGAGTGCTTATGGTGCACTGATGCCACAGGTGGACCTGATTGGGCAGTATCAGCGTACAATTAAGCGTCAGACAATGTACCTTGATGGTGCTTTTAATATGATGGGTGGGGTGGACCCGTCAAAATTTAATGAAGAAGAGTTGAAAATACTTGATGTGATGGGGCGTGCCATGGCGCCAGACCCGGATGCTGATCCTAACGAAGGAATACAGGTGGGGCGTAAGAATATGTGGTCAGGTGGTGTGAATGTGAGTTTGCCAATCGTGGTGCCATCACTTTGGAAAAATATTCAAATGAGTAAAGTGGATCTTGAGTATACAGTAGAGCAATCACGTGCTTCAAAAATAGATTTGTCAAATCAGGTGAAAAAATCCTTTTACAATAATCTATTAGCAAAGGAGAGTTACAATGTTTTTAAAGAGACCTATCGAACTGACTCAGTAAACCTTGAAAATATCAAACAAAAGTACAATCAGGGTATTGTGGCAGAGTATGATGTGATTACTGCCGATGTACGTCTAAAGAGTATCATCCCCAATATTCTGCAAGCCGAAAATGCTATGAAGATTGCAGAGTTGCAACTGAAAATGTTGATGGGAATTGATGCAAATGAACAAATTGTGATAAGCGGCTCGCTGTTGGATTACGAAGAAACTATGTTTAACGCAATTGTGGCTTCTGACGAGAACCTTGCATCAAACAGTGATTTGAGACAATTTGACTTGCAAACAGATATGGCAAAAAAGAATGTGGAAATTCAGAAGATGCAATTCATGCCAACTCTGACTTCATCGTTCAACTATATGTATATGAGTCAAAACAACGACTTTAAGATAGGGAACTATCGTTGGGATCCATATTCTGTGGTGGGAATAACTCTTGCCGTGCCTATATTTAATGGAGGTCAAAGGCGTAATAGCGTTAAACAGTCGGAAATTCAGTTGTTTCAACTCAAAGAGCAACGCAAAGATATAGAGCGTGGTCTTAAGTTATCTGTGAAGAACAATCTGGAAATGATGAATAAGAGCATTGAGCAGGTTGTGGCTACAGAGTCGTCGGTTGAGCAAGCTAAAAAAGGATATGAAATTACTCAAAAGAGATACGACACAGGTATGGGCACAATAGTGGATGTGAATGCAGCTGCATTGGCAGTGACCAGTGCCGAGCTACAATACAGAAATGCTATTTATGATTACTTGGCAGCAAAGGCAGATCTGGAAAAAACTTTGGGTTACGACATAGATACTCAAAACAATTAATAGAAAAAAAATAATAATAACAGAAACATCATAATAAACAATGAGAACAAATAGACTATTAAAAATTATGCCTTTGGCACTTTTGATTTTTGCATCATCGTGTGGTAGTAAATCAACTGAAGGCAAAGATGGTGAAGTTAATACAGCAAGAAAAGTGAGAGTTGAAGAGGTTAAGGTTGTGCCCGTAGAGCAGCTGACAAGCTTTACTGCCAATATTGAAGCTAACACAGTTAACAACATTTCGCCGGCAATGGGCGGAAGAATCCGTCGCATTTATGTGGATGTAGGCTCATCAGTGGCAAAAGGACAGACAGTGGCTACAATGGATGCTACCAACTACTCGCAGCAGGAAACACAACTTGCCAATCTGAAGCAAGACTATCTGAGATACGAGGAGTTGTATAAAGTGGGCGGAATATCACAACAGCAGCTTGAACAGCTAAAGGTACAGCTTGATGTGGCTCAGACTGCACTTGATAACTTGGGTGAAAACACAAAGCTTGTAAGCCCCATTAGCGGTATAGTGACAGCCCGCAACTTTGATGCTGGAGATATGGCTGCCGGCGCACCTATACTAACTATCGAGAACATCAACCCTGTGAAGGTGATAGTAAATGTATCAGAGTCATTTTATAGCCAGGTAGTGAAAGGCATGAGCGTTGACGTTCAGGTGGATGCGCTGGGAAGTGAACTGTTTGAGGGTAGGGTATCACTGATTCACCCTACACTGAACCCCGTTTCACATACATTTGGTGTGGAGATAGAGGTTAAGAATAATGACTTGCGTCTGCGTCCCGGCATGTTCTCGCGCGTGACAATGAACTTTGGAACCAACGATCGCCCTTTGGTTGCCGACAAAGCTATTCTTAAACAAACAGGATCTAACGACAGATACGTTTTTGTAGAGCAAAATGGTAAAGCAGTATATAAATTAGTGGAACTGGGAAGAAGAGTTGCAGATAAATATGAAATTATTTCGGGACTTGAGCCAAACGACCGTGTTATAGTTCAGGGAAACAACGGATTAATTGACGGTGCAGCGGTGGAAGTGATAAAGTAAAACGATATAAAACAAAAACATACAGATGAAAATATTTGAAAATGCGGTAAAAAGCCCGGTCGCTACCTCCCTCATATTTATAGGTGTAGTGCTAATTGGCTTTATGTTCTACCGTCAATTACCGGTTGACTTGTATCCGGATATTGATATAAGTATGGTGTCGGTGATGACTTCATACGCCGGAGCCGGTGCAGATGACGTAGAAGCAAACGTGACACGTCCGCTTGAGGACGCACTCAACTCGACAGAGAATATTAAACACATACGTTCTAATTCACGTGATAATATGTCTTTTATCATACTCGAATTTGAATATGGGTCGGATATGACTGAAATAATGAACGACGTAAGGGACAAAGTGGATATGGTAAAAGGATTTTTGCCCGATGGGGTGAACGATCCAATGTTATTGAAATTTAGCTCGGACATGATACCGGTTATGGTTCTTTCTGCAACTGCAAAAGAGAGCACCGGTGCATTGTACAAAATACTTGACGATGGTATTGCCAATCCCCTTAACAGAATCAAGGGTGTGGGTACGGTGTCAGTGTCGGGAGCACCCAAGCGTGAAATACGTGTGGACGTGTCGCCCGAAAAGATGGAGGCATACAATCTGCCGATAGAGCAGATAGCTCAGGTTATTGCGGCAGAGAATGTGAACGTTCCGGCGGGTAACTTCGATGTTGGTTCACAAACATATATGTTGCGACTTGAAGGTGAATTTGATGATAGCAACGACCTCAACACTATTATTGTGGGCAACTATATGGGCAACCCCATCTATCTGAAAGATGTGGCATCGGTAAATGATACTGTGCAGACACGCATCATGGAGAGCTACACCAATGGAGAGCGAAGTGCAACTATAGTAATTCAGAAACAAACCGGATCGAACACAGTAGAGATTGCAAATGCAGTTAAAAAGGAGATCCCAAAGCTTTTGGAGAATATGCCTCCTGATATTGAGATTGTGACCGTAATGGACAGTTCTGACAATATTAAGGTATCTATCAACAGTTTGTTGGAAACCATTATTCTGGCTCTTATAATAGTTGGTGTTATTGTATTGTTCTTCCTGGGTAGGTGGCGTGCCACAGTTATCATTATGGTGGCAATTCCGATATCGCTCATTGGGTCGTTTATATACCTGTATCTGTCCGGTGGAACCATTAATATTATTTCGCTGTCGGCTCTCTCCATTACCATTGGTATGGTGGTGGACGATGCTATTGTGGTGTTGGAAAACATTACCTCACATATTGAGCGAGGCAGTCGACCCAAGCAGGCAGCTATTTATGGTACAGAAGAGGTTTCGCTATCTGTTATTGCATCTACGCTTACAATTATAGCGGTGTTCTTGCCTATGACTATGGTTGGAGGTTTTGCAGGTATCCTGTTTAATCAACTTGGCTGGATGGTATCTATTATTATAGCATTGTCATTGATTATATCATTGACTCTGACTCCTATGATGAGTGCCAATATGATGAAAGGAAGCAAGGACCGCACTATTAACAACTTTGACAAATGGTATAACAAGACCATCTTGCCGGCTTTGGATAAGGTTGACATTGCTTATGCCAAATTGCTTAACAAAGTGACAAGAAACCGAAAAACCACAATAGCTGTTATGGTAATCGTGTTTGTGGGTGGAGCGGCAATAAGTGCTCTGACTCTGAAAACGGAATTTATGCCGCAGTCTGACAACGATATTATTTCGATGACTGTGGAGATGCCTACCGGCACACGTATGGAACTGGCCAGAGAAGTGGGTAAGAACATTGTGGACATAGTTGATGAGAAATTTCCGGAGATAAGAATTATTTCTTATTCTGTGGGACAGGCTGATGAAGATAATGCTTTTGCATCGATGCAAGACAATGGTTCGCACTTGATGAGCTATCGTATGCGTTTGGTTAAGGCAAAAGATAGAAAGAAATCAATATTCGATGTGTCTGATGAAATAAGACAAGAACTTGCAAATATGCCTGAGGTGCACCGATTTGTGGTAGAGCCCGGTGGTGGAAACATGGGAATGGGCGGCGGAAGCAAGGTTGAGGTGGAAGTATATGGCTATGACCTTGCACTAACTGACGATGTAGCAGCAGAATTGAAAGCTAAGTTGGAGAACGTGAAAGGCCTCAGAGACATCACTGTTACCCGAAAGGATTACCGAATTGAATATCAGATTGATTTTGACCGCGAGAAACTTGCAATGAACGGGTTAAATCTTGGTACGGCCGCATCATATGTTCGAAACAGGATTAATGGATTGGTTACTACAAAATTCCGTGAGGATGGTGAAGAGTATGATATCCGTGTAAGATATGACGAAAAGTACAGACAATCGATAGAAGATATCGAAGACATTATGATATACAATCCTGCGGGAGTGGGAGTGCGTGTGCGCGATGTAGGTACAGTTGTGGAAAGCTCGTCGCTTCCACAGATTGACCGCAAAAACCGTCAGCGTATCGTAACCGTAGAGGGTTCTATTTATAAGCGTGCGCTTAGTGATGTGGTAGTTGATGTTAACAGCGTTATTGCGTCTCTTGACACTTATCCCGGCGTTCAGGTAGAGATAAGCGGTTCCCTTGAAGACCAGCAGGAGGCGTTTGCCGACCTGGGAATGCTGCTTGTGATAGTGAGTTTGCTGGTTTACATTGTACTGGCGTCGCAGTTTGAGTCGCTCACATATCCGTTTATTATTATTCTTACCGTTCCGTTTGCATTTGTCGGGTCGCTGTTGCTATTGTCTATCACGGGCGAAGCCCTTGGTGTGATGGGATTTGTGGGGCTGATTATGCTCGTGGGGATGGTTGTGAAAAACGGTATTGTGCTTATTGACTATATCAACCTTAACCGTGAGCGTGGTATGTCGATTATTACAGCAGTAGTTCACGGCGGTCGCTCAAGGTTGCGCCCCGTGTTGATGACCACCTTCACCACTATATTGGGTATGATTCCTCTCGCAGTGGGTACCGGTCAGGGTTCCGAAATGTGGCAGGCATTGGGTATCTCAATCATTGGAGGTATGACATTCTCAACAATTATTACCCTTATACTTGTGCCGGCACTATACTCTATCTTCGGTGGAAACGGAGTGAAGCGTACAAGACGTAAGCACCAGGAGAAACTGGAAGCAGCCGAAGCGTAATTATATTTTATAAACTAATTGTTTGGTCGGTCGGCAATGTGCCGGCCGACCGACAACAAATCAAAAAGTAAATGAAAGCAGTAATGATTATATTAGACCAGGCACATTATGCCGAAATCACTGAAAAGTTATCCAGACTTAATATCAGAGGATTCAGCTCGTGGCGTGAAGTGTTTGGGCGTGGCAGCAAAACAGGAGAGCCTCACTATGGTTCTCACGCCTGGCCATCAATTAACAATGCTATCCTGACGGTAGTTGAAGACAATCGCGTTAAGCCCTTGCTCGATTATTTGAAAGAACTCGACAAAGAAGCCGAGAACCTGGGATTGCGTGCATTTGTTTGGAATGTGGAAGATATGATATAATATCTTTTTGTTTATAAAAAGTAATTTGTATCTTTAAACCACATTAATTTATACCAAACACATAATTACTAAAAACTGAATATTATGGCAAACAGAAAAAATCAAGTAGTAGTAATCACCGGTGCGGCAGGAGGTATTGGCAGAAGTTGTGCCTATGCCATGCGCGACTATAAACTGGTGGTGACCGACTATTCTCAGGATGTGGTTGACAAGCTGGTGACAGAACTCAGAAGCGAAGGTATTGACGCACTCGGACATGCGGCTGATATTACCGACAGACAGTCTATTGAAGAATTAAAAAATCATGCTCTCAGACAAGGTAACTTCAAGTCGGTTATTCACACCGCCGGTGTAAGTGGAGCAACAAGGGATATCAAACGAGTGTTTGATATAAACCTAAAAGCAACCGACACCATAATCGATGTATTTCACGATATTTCCCGAAAAGACAGTGTTATCGTACTGATTGCATCTATGATGGGACACTCGGTACCACCCAATCCGGTGTATGATGAGGCATTGAGAAATCCCAACATGAAAGGTGCATTCTCGATTGTGGAACCATTTGTGGATAACAACTCTGACTTGATGTACAATTTCACCAAGCGTGGCGTGTTGTTGCTCTGTGAGGATAATGTGATGCGATTTGGAAACATGGGTGCACGTATTGTGACTATATCTCCCGGCGTTGTCTTCTCTCCAATGGTAAAGCAAGCCTGGAGCGATCATCCCGAAATAATGGAGGCGCAACGTCGTATGACTCCTGCCGGACGATACGGAGTTCCTGAAGACATTGCCGAAGTGGCTAAGTTTTTGATAAGCGATGCTGCCGACTTTATCACCGGCACCGACATTATGGTTGACGGTGGTGTGTTCTCGCAGATAATGAAAGCACAAGCTCAGCAGGCCGAAGCAGCGGTTGATGCTAAGAAGAGCAATGAGCCCAAGCCGAAGAAATAGGCTATGATTTAGATTGCTTTTTGTAAGCGCTAATTAATATAGGAGGTTGTCTGATTAAGGTTTACTTAATAGGGACAACCTCTTTTTTGTGTCCCCTCGAAATATTGACACAGTTAAATTTACACTGTCAGGA
>CAYFUQ010000007.1:0-66341 GCA_964346415.1 uncultured Proteiniphilum sp. | reverse complement strand
AATCTCTCAATTTGAACGGTTTGTCTAATCTTTGTCGCCTTTTGGCGTTTGCTATATGTGGAGCTGGAGGGATTCGAACCCTCGTCCAAACGAGGAACTAACCTGCTTTCTACATGCTTAGTTTCATTTTAATTGTCGGGAAGGAGCGCGACTGAAACCGCCAAACTCAAACCTTATCTTCTTAAGTTTCGGAAGAGAGCCAAAGCCTCTCTCAACCTATCTTCGATTTATCTGCACCACCTGATCGGCACGCTTCGAAGCCAGAGCTTCCGGGTGATGTCTTGTTCCTGCACCTGGTGCGAGAATTAAGCGTTAATCTACTGTACTTCGATTACGCAGCAAGAGCGTAGTTATTATTGCCAGTTAATGGTTTGATAATTATGATTTAAGTGCCAACTACCAACGCACTGCATGCTTACAAATCACTTCTACCCGCTGTCAAAACCGGTCAGCCCCATAATGTCTGCAATATATTGAATATAAAATACAGACAGGGTATTGTTTTGTGTGCGAGTAACACACCAACAGCGAAATATGAATTTTTACATATATCCCTGCTTTTTCAATACAAAGATAATACATTTTCTTGGAAATGGAACTTTCTTCTTTACTTCATTGATATATTTATATCACTATATTGATTTTACAATTGCCTTATAGATAAAAAATATTTACTTTTGTAATCAAATCAATCAATGACAATGAATAAGATTGTATCAAAAGAAAATCTATCTGACAGGGTAGTTAAGTTTGAAATAGAGGCTCCGCTTATTGCCAAAAGCCGTAGAGCCGGTCACTTTGTTATGCTGAGAGTGGGAGAGAAGGGCGAGCGCGTGCCTTACACCATTGCAAGCTCTGATTCTAAACGAGGAACTATCACCCTTGTTATTCAGCGTGTTGGTAAATCATCCGAAAAAGTATGCCAATTAGAGGTTGGAGATTACGTTACTGATTTGGTTGGTCCTCTTGGCAATGCCACACATATTGAAAACTTTGGTACCGTATTGTGCGCAGGCGGTGGAGTGGGAATAGCACCCATGCTTCCTATAATAGAAGCGATGAAGAAAGCGGGCAACCGTGTAATTACCGTTATAGGAGGCCGTTCGAAGGATTATATAATTCTTGAGGACGAAGTTTCCAAATACTCTGATGAGGTAATAATTATGACAGATGACGGTTCGTATGGCCAAAAGGGGCTAATCACTTTGGGCGTACAGCAAGTAATAGAACGTGAGAAGGTAAACCTCTGCGTTACAATTGGTCCTGCCATAATGATGAAGTTTGTGGCTGAGCTAACCAAGAAGTATAACGTGAAGACAATGGCATCGCTTAATACCATAATGGTTGACGGCACAGGAATGTGTGGTGCCTGTCGTGTGACAGTGGGCGGCAAAACCAGATTTGTATGCGTTGATGGTCCCGAGTTTGATGCTCATCAGGTAGATTTTGATGAGATGCTAATGAGATTGAAGGCATACAATTAATTCATTTGAAAATTAGAAAACTGATGGCAACAAAAGAATATCTTAAAGAACAACGCGCACAGGAATGGCGTGTGGAGATAAGAAATAGTATAAAAACCAAAGAACGTACAAGTTACACCAGAGTGCGAATGCCCGAAGTTGACCCGGTGGTTCGCAGTCGTACTTATGATGAAGTAAACCAGGGTTTGACCATGGAGCTTGCTATGGAGGAAGCCAAACGCTGTGTTGATTGCGCAGATCCTACCTGCATTACCGGCTGCCCCGTAGAGATTAATATTCCTAAGTTTATTAAAAACATTGAGCGTGGCAATATTCTTGAAGCAGCTAAAGTGCTTAAAGATACAAGCGCACTACCTGCCGTTTGCGGCAGGGTGTGTCCGCAGGAGCGTCAGTGCGAAGCGCAATGTTTCTACACCTTGAGGCTTAAGAAAGAACCGGTAGCCATCGGACACCTTGAACGCTTCGCCGCCGATTATGAACGTGAAAGCGGCAATATTTCCATTCCCGAAATTGCTCCTGCAAATGGTATTAAGGTTGCCATAGTAGGGTCGGGACCGTCAGGATTGTCTTGTGCGGGCGATATGGCAAAGCTTGGCTATGACGTGACTGTATTTGAAGCACTTCACGAACTTGGTGGTGTGTTGCGTTATGGTATTCCCGAGTTTCGTCTTCCCAACGACATTGTAGATGTAGAGATTGACGTTTTGAAACAGATGGGAGTTAAGTTTATAACCAATGTGATTGTGGGTAAAACCATTTCGCAGGAAGACCTGAAGGCTGAAGGTTTCAAAGCACTCTTTATAGGTAGCGGAGCAGGACTTCCCAATTTCATGAATATCCCCGGAGAAAATCTGAACGGCGTGATGTCGAGCAACGAATATCTGACCCGTGTGAATCTAATGCAGGCTGCCGACCCCGAAAGTGACACACCCGTGCAGATGGGCAAGCGTGTGGCAGTTATTGGCGGGGGAAATACAGCTATGGATGCTGTGCGCACAGCGCGTCGTCTTGGTGCCGAGAAAGCGATGATTGTTTATCGTCGCTCGGAAGAGGAGATGCCGGCACGTGTTGAAGAGATAAAGCATGCTAAGGAAGAAGGTATCGAGTTTCTCAACTTACACAACCCTATTAAATATGAAGGTGATGAGCGCGGAAGAGTGCAGCGTATGCTATTGCAACGCATGGAGCTTGGCGAACCCGATGCTTCCGGCAGAAGAAGACCTGTGCCCATCGAAGGCGATACCCGTTGGATAGATGTGGACGAAGTAATCGTGAGTGTGGGTGTTGCTCCCAATCCGTTAATCCCGTCTTCATTCAGCGGATTGGAAATTTCTAAAAGGGGAACTATCGTGGTTAATCAGGATACGATGCAGTCGGCCGACAAAACAATATTTGCCGGTGGCGATATTGTGCGTGGTGGCGCAACGGTTATCCTTGCCATGGGCGACGGACGAAAGGCTGCTAAGGCAATGCACGAGCAGTTGATGAGTTTGTAGAATAATCATATATTAATATACAAAAGGCTGACAAGATTTAATTCTTGTCAGCCTTTTATTTATGTTTAACACAAATATCTTTACTAAAGTCTTGTTTTGTTACGAAACATTCGTATGTTTGCGACTGAAATATGTAACAACTACTTCGAAGTAGATAAATTAGACGATTATGGAACGATTGACCCCTCAGGAAGAAAACGCAATGCTGCACGTTTGGGAGCTGAAAGAATGTGCAATCAAAGATGTATGGGACAATATGGATGAGCCTAAGCCGCCATATACCACACTCGCTTCAATATTCAACAATCTGGAGAAGAAAGAGTATGTGTCTGTCCGTCGCTTTGGAAACGTGAAGGTGTTTAAACCTCAAATAACACAAACTGCCTACAAAAGACACTTTATGTCTGACGTGGTGAAAAGTTATTTTAATGACTCCTTCAAGGAGATGGTTACTTTCTTTGCCAAAGAACAGGAATTAAGTGCTGATGATTTAACTGAAATCATTGAGCTAATTGAAAAGGGGAAAAAGTAAGATTTGATATTATTAATACGATAAACAACTTAGTCATGAAAATACTTTTATCCTATATCATTCAGGTAAACATTGCCATTGTACTGTTTTACTTGCTTTACAAAATACTTTTCCAACAAGACACCTTCTTTTATGCAAGAAGATGGTATCTGCTCGGAGCAATATTGTTTTCCTTCATTTATCCCTTTTTACCTATTGATGCGCTTGGAGGATTGATTCAATTTCAGAAAGAGACGGCGGTCGCAACAACTGCCACTGTAACTTTTGGTACTCCAACCATGATGGTTGTTGCCGAGGAAACACCCACCACCACAATCAATTGGATAAATATTGCAATAATCCTTTACGTTGCAGTCTCTGCTATCTTTTTGCTGCGATTCCTGTGGCAGTTTGTGCGCCTGGTGCAATGCCGAAGACAAAGCGAGGTGCATACATTCAATAATATCACATACCGACAATTGGAACACAAGCTGGCACCCTTTTCTTTCTTCAAATGGATATTTGTGGATGCCAAACTGCATAGCGAAGAGAAACTTCAGCAAGTGCTTATTCATGAGCATATCCACTCTGAGCAGTGGCATTCGCTGGATGTGATTCTGTCTGAACTTACAAGAATAGTGTTTTGGTGGAATCCGTTCGTGTGGCTTATGAAAAAGGAAATAGTAATTAATCTGGAATATATTGCCGACAACGGCGTGCTGGGTGAGGGGGTTGACAGACGCGATTATCAATATCATCTGTTGCATCTGACTTATCCTGCAACTAACTTACAACTGACAAACAACTTTAATGTATCACAACTTAAACAACGTATCACGATGATGAACAGCGAAAAAACCCCAATTAGAAAACTGGCGAAATACGCACTCGTATTGCCGGTAGCACTATTGCTGATTACAGCAAACAGTGTATATGCACAACAAACTAAACTTAAAAAGGTGACAGAAGAAATTACCTCTGCAGATTCTTATTTGACTTTGGGCGAAAGCTCAGTATCGGAGTTTGGTGTGGAAACTGATAATGTGGCCATGATTAAAAACGAAAGTAGCGATGATAATGGTAAAGGAAAGCTCACTATCAGAGGAATGCAAGACTCAATCACTGGCAAACCGTTGATTGTTATTGATGGTGTGAAGATGAGCAAAGATTTTAATCTTAATGAGATTGATCCGCATGAAATAGAGTCAATGACAATACTTAAAAATCAAAATGCAACTTCTCAATATGGCGAAGATGGAAAGGATGGAGTGATTATCATTTCCAAAAAGAAAAATGATATCGATAATACAGAGCAGGTTGAACCCAAAGAAATGATTTTTGTAGTTGTTGAAGATCAGCCTGAGTTCCCGGGTGGCAACCAGGCAATGATGGACTTTATAAGCAACAATATTAAATATCCTGCTGAGGCAAAAGAAAAAGGTATACAGGGTAGGGTGATTGTGAATTACGTGGTAGAGAAAGATGGCTCGATTAGCGAAGCTCAAATAGTGCGCGGTGTAGATCCAATGCTTGACAGCGAAGCTATACGTGTCATTGAATCTATGCCAAAATGGAAACCTGGTAAGCAACGGGGCAAGGAAGTGAGAGTTAGATTTACTCTGCCTGTTGTGTTTAGGATTCCTACAGAAGGGCAGGTACAAGATGAAGTTGTTATTCAATATAAAGATAATAATGCTAATAAGGCAAACAAAAATGGTATCGATGAAGAAGTATTCATGGTTGTAGAAGAACAGCCGCAATTTCCGGGAGGTAATTCTGCCATGATGAAATTTCTTGCAGATAATATTCGGTATCCTTTAGAAGCTCAGGAAAAAGGAATTCAAGGGCGTGTGATTGTTAACTTTATTGTAGAAAAAGATGGTTCGCTTAGTAATTTAGTAGTGGAGAGAGGTGTTGACCCCTCTTTAGATGCAGAGGCTGTACGTGTGATTGGAGATATGCCCAAGTGGAAGCCCGGAAAACAACGTGGACAAGTGGTTCGGGTAAAGTACACTTTGCCTACTGTGTTCCGATTAATGGCTAAGGATGAGGAGACCAAGACAAAAACAAAATAATTACTTGCAATCTACAACAAAGGGTGCCCCGCGAGGAGCGCCCTTTGTTATTATATAATGGTTTGTGCATTATTTCATTCGCCAATCAATTGCCCGATGCGTCCGCTAATCTGCATTAGTGAAATTTCGTAGAGCTTCACTCTGTATTGCGCATTCAGCAGTCGCTGCTCGGCATTGAGCAATCCTACCTGCGCTTCGCGCAGCAGAATTCCTGACAGGTCGCCCACTTTATATCTTTCCATTGCTATTTCGTGATTCAGCTGCGCATTTTCGAGACTCTCTTCCTCAAGTATCGCCAGCTCGATATTATTTTGATAAGCCAGCCACATATTTGCAAAGTCGCTTTGCAAATAGAGTTTTTGTCTGTCAACCTGCAACTCACGATTCTCAATTCTGATGCGTGCATTCTTCTGTTCCCGCTTTCTGTTGAAACCATCAAATATGGTAAAGCCAAGCGTCACGCCCGCAGTTGGTCCCCAGTTGCGTTGTCGGTCCAGAGCACCACTGTTGTAGTCGTAGTGCGTAAATCCATATCCTGCATTCAATCTCAGATAAGGATAGTTTTGACTTTGCAGCGTTTTCAAATCCAATTCACTCAGTGTCTTGTTTTTCTGAGCCAGCAGCAACGAGGTATTGAACATCATCATATCGCTTCGCAACTCATCTTTCGGCAGATTGCTGTCAAAAGTGATGCAGGTATCGGCTGCCACAAACAGCTGCTCCACATTATCAACCCCCATCATCTCATTCAACTTGATACGCGATGTGTGCACCACCTCATATTGCTGAATCAGCATAGAGCTGTCGGCGTTGAAGTCAACTCGCGCCTGTTGAAGATCGAGTCTTGAAAAGTCTCCAATCTGATAGCGTGCTTCCACTATACGAAGTCGCTCGCGCGACAAGTCTACCGCCTGACGAATATTCTTCATCTGTAATATTTGCTGTACGTAGTTATAATACTCAGCCGAAATGCCTGCTATAAAGTTTTCGATATCCAGCTGTGTGTTCAGTTCGCCAAGAGATTGCAGCTCCTTAAGTCGCTTGTAGTTGGTTTGTACTTTAAATCCCTCAAAGATTGGCATATTGAAGTTAATGGATGCATCAAGAGTTTGTGTCACGTCATTGCGCGAAGAAACCACATCACCTCCTTCGGATGGATATTGATCATATTGACTTTGACGCATATTATACCCCGAATTCAACCCAAGCGTAGGCAGAAAGCCGGCATTGCCCAGCGTTACATCATTGTCGGAGATGCGCTGCTCATTGCGCGAAATTTTAAGGTCGAAATTATTTTCGAGTCCTGTGGCTATAATTTCGCTAATGTCCTTCGAGTCCTGTGCTTGCAATGCAGGCATCAATGTAGTCAGAACCAAGAGTATTATATAAATATTATTCCTTTTCATTTTCAATATTATCTTCGTCCTTATATTTAGTTTGCTTTTCTCTGTCGGTCGACAGATACATATACATAGATGGTACCACAAACAGTGTTAGCAATGTTGATATTAACATACCACCCACCACGGCAATACCCATTGCTATACGACCGTTGGCGCCTTCGCCCGTTGCTATTGCCAGCGGAAGCAATCCCAAAACGGTGGATGCACTTGTCATCAGGATAGGGCGCAGTCGCTGGTTGGAAGCGATAACCAAAGCTTCAAATTTATTGTATCCTGCAGTTTGTCGCTGGTTGGCAAACTCAACAATCAAAATACCATTCTTCGCCACCAACCCAATCAACATGATTATTCCAATCTGACTGTATATATTCATCGTGACTCCAAACATCCACATAAACAGCAATGCACCAAACACGGCAAGCGGAACTGTGAGCATAATCACGAACGGGTCTTTGAAACTCTCAAACTGGGCAGCCAACACTAGGAAGATAAGGATAATAGCCAAACCGAATGCAAAGAGCAAACTTGAAGAACTCTCGCGGAAGTTGCGGGACTCGCCCTCAAGTGCCGTGCGGAATGTATCATCGAGTACTTCGGCTGCTATGCGGTCCATTTCTTCCAGTCCCTGACCAAGCGAATAACCAGGTGCAAGTCCGGCCGAAATAGTGGCAGAGTTAAATCGGTTGTAACGATACAGCTGTGGTGGTGCCACTGTTTCTTCCAGCTTCACCAGATTGTCCATCTGTATCATATCACCTGCGGTGTTTTTAAGATAGATAGTCTTCAGGTCAAGAGGCGTATTACGCTGCTGTCGGTTGATTTCGCCCAGCACCTGATATTGCTTACCGTTCATATAAAAGTATCCCATCCTTTGTCCCGATAGTGCATACTGCAACGTCTGACCAATATCTCGTACGCTCACACCCAGTAGTGCAGCTTTGTCTCTGTCGATAACTATTCGAGTCTCAGGCTTGGTAAACTTCAGGTTCACATCTGACATCATGAAGTATGGACTGGCGTTGACCATATCCATAAATGGCGGAATAAACTCTTGAAGTTTGGCAATATTGGGAGCCTGCAACACATACTGAATGGGCATGCCGGCACGGCGACCACCAAACGATGATTGTTGTTGTACGAAAGCTCGTGCCTCCGTTTCGGTGCTTACGGCACGGGTCAGGTCATTTGCAATCTCCATCTGTTTTCGTTGTCGCTCTGTCATATCGGGAAGAATTACTCTTGCCATGCTAAATCCACTCCTCACAAATGTTAGAACCGACTCACGCTCATATGCCACCGAGTCGGCAATTCTTGATATCTTGTCACTGTAGTCGCGTGTGAACTCAAACGTGGCACCTTCGGGAGCTGTGGTTCTTATCATGATCTGAGAGCGGTCCTCCAGAGGAGCCATTTCGGCAGGTATTGCCGCCCAGAATACGCCAATCAATACCAGTGATGCCACTATTATAGGAATGATAAGCCACTTTCGTTTGAGAAATCCCCTCAGCCATTTGTCATAATAGTTGTTCATCCCTCTGAAGAAAACTTCTGTCCTCAGATAAAACTTATCCTTACCACTTTGCTTCACCAGTAACTTAGATGAAAGCATAGGCACAAAAGACAATGCCACAAACGAAGAAATGATAACCGCACCCGAAATAACTATACTGAACTCACGGAAAAGCCTTCCGGTCATTCCCTCAAGGAAAATAATGGGGAGGAATATAGCCACAAGTGTGACTGTGGTTGATACCACAGCAAAGAATATCTCTTTAGACCCAATGATGGATGCACGACGTGGTGACATACCCTCCTCTACTTTCAGGAAGATGTTTTCGACCACCACAATGGCGTCGTCCACCACAAGCCCCACAGAGAGCACCACGGCAAGCATCGACAGCACGTTGATGGAGAACCCTGCCAGATACATTATAAAGAATGTACCGATAAGTGAAATGGGGATTACCAGCGTAGGAATCAGAGTCACACGCCAGTTGCGCAGGAACAAAAATATGATAATTACCACCAGGATAAATGCCACTATCACTGTATTTTCAACCTCACTTATTGAAGCACGTATAAATTTGGTGTTATCAAATGCAACGTCGATATCTACATCGTCAGGAAGGTCTTTTTTCATTTGCTCAAGACGTAAGCGCACTTCGTCGGCAATCACAATCTGATTGGCACCCGGCTGGGGGATAACCACACAGCTCACCATTGGCAGACCGTTGAGGCGAAGTATATTCTTTCTGTTTTCAGGGTCAAGCTCGGCAGTTCCCACATCTCCAAACCTTACGATACGAAAATCATCTTCGATGATAATCATATTATTAAATTCCTTGGGAGTTTGCATCAGTCCCATGGTTCGGATTGCCTGTTCCAGATCGTCGCCCTCAATGCTGCCTGCAGGGAGCTCAATGTTTTCCCGGTCTAAAGCATTTTTTACATCCATAGGGGTGATTCGATATGAAGCCATCCTTACAGGGTCGAGCCACAAACGCATTGCATAGCGGTTTTCGCCCCATATTTCTACCGCACTCACGTTTGCAATTGTTTGTAAACGTTCTTTGACCGTCAGTTCTGCAATTTCCGAAAGCTCCAACAGCGAGCGGGTGGGGCTTCCCACCGTTACCTGCATGATGGGGTCGGCGTCGGCATCAGCTTTTGCCACCGTGGGAGGGTCAGCATCGCGGGGCAGATAACGCTGAGCGCGCGATACCTTGTCGCGCACGTCGTTGGCTGCCGTTTCCATATCAACCGAGAGCTCAAACTCGACTGTGATTCTCGACATTCCCTGGCTGCTGGTGCTCATCAGTGATCGAATACCCGGAATACCGTTGATGTTTTGCTCAAGCGGTTCTGTAATCTGATTTTCTATAACCTCGGCGTTGGCACCGGGGTAGCTAACAGATACGGTGATAATTGGGTTGTCCACGTTTGGGAACTCTCGTACCGCCAAACTGGTGTAACCAATTACCCCAAATATGATGATAATTAATACGAGCACCGTGGCAAGCACAGGTCGCTTAATACTTAATTCTGAAAAATTCATATTACTAATCTATCGTATTAGGTACAATTTGTGAAATATCTACCGGCAGTCCATCGCGCAATTGCATCACTCCGGTGGTAAGCAGCGTGTCGCCCGGTGTTAGTCCCGACAGTATTTCCACCGATGACGCTGTTCGATATCCTTTGGTGATTTCCACCTCCTTTGCCACACCATTGTTGTAAACAAACACTATGTCACGCCCCATTTCTGCAATGCTGGAAATACTTGGTATTACTATTGCATTCTCCTTCACACTAAGTAGAGTTTGCATTGATGCAGACCTGCCCGGCTTTAGTTTTCCGTCGGCGTTTGCATATCGGGCACGAGCTTTCAGAGTTAATGTTTTGGGATCGAGTTGTGTTTCCACTGCATATACATCTGCCTCATATACATTGAGATCGCTTGCAACTGTGAAGGAAAGCTTTGTGCCCGGTCTGATTTGCGACACCTGATTTTCAGTCATCGAAAACTCCAGTTTAAGAGGAGATATCTTTGTTAGCTTAGACACCACAGTGGTGGGTGATGCGTAAGCCCCAAGGCTGACAAGCCTCAAACCGATGGCGCCACTAAATGGAGCACGCAGTTCGGTTTGGTCGATGCGTGACTTTACAAGTTCTATATCAGCTTTCAGCTTTTCAAGCTCAGTCATCACAGTTTGGTACGTTTCCTGACTAATCGCATCTTTGTCGAGAAGTGTTTTCTGACGATACACTCTGTCTTCTGCCAGCGGCAGCTGCGCCTCTAGTTTTTTCAGTTCAGCCTGCAGCGGAGCATCGTTCACTTTTGCCAGCAAAGTACCTTTGTTTACAAAAGAACCCTCTTCAAAATGAATTTCGGTAATCTTGCCCGATGTCTCAAAAGACAAATCAACCTCCTCATCGGGTAGCAATACACCGGTTGCAAGATATAGATCGCTGCTTAGTGTTTGTGGTTCAATCACGGTTGCAGTCACACTCAGTTGCTGACGTCCTCGTCCCTGAGCCTGTTTGGCGGGAACTACCTTCTTGCTGTTTCCCATAAATTGCTTTTTTATTTTAGGTAGGAATATCAGCCCCAAAATCAGCAATCCTATAGCTGTAAATACTATAATTTTAGTTTTCTTGTTCATCGCTTTAGTTCAAATTTGGACAAATTTAACGATAAATGTCATCAATAAGAATGTAATTTACTGGTTTTGCATTTTTTTAGTGTTCAAAATAGATTAATAGGCTGAATGAATCGATTAACAGGGCATAAAGACTAAAATATGAAAATGAAATATCTTCTAACTCTGATACATTTCAAATCTAAAATGTGTCATTGTTCTTTTATTCTATGACATTACAAATTTGAAATGTACTGTTGTGTTATTATTCTTTGACATTACAAACTTGAAATGTATGATTGCTTTATGACACTATAACATTTTAAACTTGAAATGTCTAATTGTATTATGACACTATAACATTACAAACTTGAAATGTCTGATTATGTTATTATTCTTTGACATTTCAAACTTGAAATATGTCGTTGTGTTATTATTCTTTGAGATTACAAGCTTGAAATGTATCGTTATAATTTGATTTTTCTTATTTTCGAAATAAGAATATATATTCTAGCAACCCTGCTCACTAAAACAATTTACATAATACATAAACCAACTCTTCGCATTCTGTGTTATATACATTATTACAGTCTCCGGGCCAAGCAGGAGATATTAATTTATTATTAAATCAAAAAGGTATGTCAAAAAAATTAAATAAGTACAGCAAGCACATTACGCAAGACCCATCGCAACCGGCAGCTCAGGCAATGCTTCACGGGATTGGGTTAACGAAAGCTGACTTTGAGAAAGCACAGGTAGGAATTGTGAGTGCGGGCTGGGATGGGAATCCCTGCAATATGCATCTGAATATGTTTGCCGATCATGTCAAATTTCATGTAAATCAGCTGGGGTTGGTTGGTCTTAACTTCTACACCATCGGTGTGAGTGACGGCATATCGATGGGAACTGACGGGATGAGATACTCGCTGGTGTCACGCGATGTGATTGCCGACTCGATTGAGACCAATGCCGGTGCGCAGTGGTATGATGGTTTGGTTGCCATTGTGGGATGTGACAAAAACATGCCCGGTGCTGCCATTGCATTGAGCAGACTCAATCGCCCCTCGCTTATTATATATGGGGGAACAATTGCGGCAGGATATCACAACGGCAAAAAGCTGGATGTAGTTTCGGCATTCGAGGCACTGGGGCAAAAAACAGCCGGAACCATTTCGGAAGATGAATATGAACAAATTATAGAGCATGCCATTCCCGGAGCGGGTGCATGTGGGGGTATGTACACTGCCAATACCATGGCAGCGGCACTTGAGGCTCTGGGCATGAGTTTGCCATACACCTCTTCAAACCCTGCCAACAGCAACGAGAAGAAGGCGGAGATGGTGGAGGCAGCTGCTGCAGTTAAGCTATTGCTCGAAAAAGATATTAAACCGAGCGACATTCTGACAAAGAAGTCGTTTGAGAATGCTATACGCCTGGTAATCATTCTTGGGGGTTCTACCAATGCTGTAATGCACCTGATTGCTATGGCAAAAGCTGCTAATGTAGAGCTTTCTCTTGATGACTTTATCCGTTTGGGTGAAATAACACCTATGCTTGCCGACTTTAAACCAAGCGGAAAATATGTGATGGAAGACTTGCAGGCACAGGGCGGAACGCCGGCTGTGTTGAAGTTTATGCTCGAAAACGGTATGCTGCATGGCGACTGCATGACAGTGACGGGCAAAACCATGGCTGAGAATCTGGCAGAGGTGCCCGGATTGAGAGTGGGGCAGTCCATTGTTCAGCCGCTTGAAAAGCCGATTAAGAAGACCAGCCATATACGCATCTTGTTTGGCAATCTGGCATCTGAAGGAGCAGTTGCAAAAATTACCGGCAAAGAGGGTGAGTTCTTCGAAGGACCGGCACGCGTTTTCGACAGCGAACAGGAAACCATTGACGCGATGCTTGGCATGAAAGTAAATAAAGGTGATGTGGTGGTAATTCGCTATGTGGGACCCAGGGGCGGTCCGGGTATGCCCGAAATGCTTAAGCCAACTTCTACGCTGATGGGCGAAGGGTTGGGAAAGGACGTGGCACTGATTACCGACGGTCGCTTCTCGGGCGGCTCTCATGGTTTTGTGGTGGGACACGTGACACCTGAGGCGCAGGTGGGTGGCAACATTGCACTTGTCAGAGACGGCGACATTATACGTATTGATGCCGTTAACAATACTATCGATGTATTGATTTCGAAAGAAGAGCTGGAAACTCGTCGCAAAGACTGGACAGAACCACCGCTAAAAGCCAAACGAGGTGTATTATATAAATATGCAAAATCTGTGTCTTCGGCCTCCGAAGGATGTGTTACGGATGAATGATAGCTGCAGTTTTAGTAATATTTCACAATGAAAACATACAAAAGTCAAATATATACTTAAAGTTGTCAATTTATATACCTTTGATATTCACCAAAAAATGTATCTTTGTATAATTCTATACATGAACACTTTTTTTGTGTGATTATACTATCAAATTATATATAAACTTTAATTATTTCTATGAACAATAATTCAACAATGAAGAAAGTTGCTGATAACATAAGAATATTGTCGGCAGCTATGGTAGAAAAAGCAAAATCGGGACATCCCGGAGGTGCAATGGGTGGAGCAGATTTTATTAATGTGCTCTTTTCTGAGTTTTTGGAGTATGACCCCGAAAACCCAACATGGGAACTTCGTGATCGTTTCTTCCTGGACCCCGGGCACATGTCGCCAATGCTTTACTCTGTTTTACATCTGACGGGCAAGTTCACAACCGAAGAAATTCAAAGCTTCCGACAGTGGGGAAGTCCTACAGCGGGTCACCCCGAACTGGACGTGATGCGAGGTATCGAAAACACATCCGGTCCTCTGGGTCAGGGACACGCTTTTGCAGCCGGAGCGGCTATTGCTGCCAAGTTTTTGAAAGCACACCTTGGTGATGTAATTGGACATAAAATTTATGCATTTATTTCAGACGGAGGCGTTCAGGAAGAAATTTCTCAGGGAGTGGGCAGAATAGCCGGTCATCTGGGATTGAACAACCTGATTATGTTTTACGACTCCAACAACATACAGCTATCAACCACTACCGGTGCAGTGACCAGTGAAGATGTAGCAAAAAAATATGAGGCGTGGAACTGGAATGTAGTTACCATCAATGGTAATGATGCAGATGCAATACGCAAGGCATTGACCGATGCAAAAGCGGAGACAAAACGTCCAACTTTGATTATCGGTGAAACTATCATGGGACTTGGTGCCGTTAAGGCCGACAACTCATCATTTGAGCATCAGGTGTCAACTCACGGTCAGCCGTTGAGCGCCGCAGGTGCCGACTTTGCAGAGACTGTTAAGCATCTGGGTGGAAATCCTGACGAACCGTTTGCTCAGTTCCCCGAATCGGTAGAGCTTTACAACAAGCGCAAGGAAGAACTTAAGCAGATTGTTGCTAAGAAAAACGAAGCTTACAAACAGTGGGCTGCCGCCAATCCTGAACTGGCTGCCAAAAAAGATAGATGGTTTGCTCGCGAACTTCCCCAAATTGATTGGGCTGCAATTGAGCAAAAACCAAATGATGCAACCAGAAATGCTTCTGCAGCTGTATTGGGTGTATTGGCTGAGCAGGTTGATAATATGATTGTTGCTTCTGCCGACCTTTCAAACTCCGACAAAACAGATGGCTTCCTTAAGAAAACCAAGGCTTTGACTAAAGATGACTTCTCAGGTGCTTTCTTACAGGCAGGCGTGTCAGAGTTTACAATGGCTGCATTGTGTATCGGTATGAGTCTGCACGGTGGTGTTATCCCCGCATGTGGAACTTTCTTTGTGTTCTCCGACTACATGAAGCCAACTATCAGAGTGGCGGCATTGATGGAGACTCCCGTTATCTTTGTATGGACACACGACGCTTTCAGAGTGGGAGAGGATGGACCAACGCATCAGCCCGTTGAGCAGGAAGCACAAATAAGATTGATGGAGAAATTGCAAAATCATAGCGGACGTAACTCTATGCTGGTACTTCGCCCTGCAGATGCCAACGAGGCAACTGTGGCATGGAAACTGGCTCTTGAAAACAATAACTCGCCAACAGGTCTAATTTTCTCAAGACAGAATATTAAAGATTTGCCTGCAGAAGAATCAAGATATGAAGAGGCTCTTCAGGCAAGCAAAGGTGCTTATATAGTGAAGGACGAAGCCGACTACGATGTAATATTGCTTGCATCCGGATCAGAGGTTGCCACTTTGGTTGAAGGAGCTGAGCTTCTTAAAGCTGATGGCATTAAAACCAGAATAGTATCTGTTCCTTCCGAAGGATTGTTCAGAGCACAGTCTAAAGAGTATCAGGATTCAGTATTGCCACGAGGCAAAAAGAAATTTGGTATGACTGCCGGACTGCCTGTAACGCTTGAAGGTCTTGTAGGTTCTGACGGTGAAGTATGGGGTATGAATTCATTCGGATTCTCTGCTCCTTACACTGTTTTGGACGAGAAACTGGGCTTCAACGGTAAAAACGTTTATGAACAGGTTAAAAAACTGATTTAATATATTACATTTGTAAGACAGTACCGAAGGTTGCTTTGGTACTGTCTTTTTTCATTATAAAAACATTTGGTAATGATGTCACTATTTAATAATACCGAAACTCCCATCGGACTTGCGTCCGATCATGCCGGCTTTGAGGCAAAACAAATTGTTATAAAGCTATTGACCGAAAATGGGATTCCATTTAAAGATTTCGGCACATATTCTACCGAAAGTACCGATTATGCTGACTATGCACATCCGCTGGCAATTGCCGTGGAAAGTGGCGAGTGCTATCCGGGAGTTGCCATCTGTGGTTCGGGTAACGGAATCAACATGACTATGAACAAACATCAGGGAATACGCTCGGCTTTGTGCTGGAACAAAGAGGTGGCTTCCTTGGCTCGTGCACACAATGATGCCAATGTGCTGGCAATGCCCGGCAGAATGGTTACAGAAGAGGATATTTATGAAATACTTGTTACTTTTTTGAACACACCCTTTGAAGGAGGACGACACACAAACAGGATTAATAAAATACCTTGCGGATAATCCCTCGATACAAATTTGAAGCTGAATACCAAGTCAATATGTATAGTGTTGTATGAGAAAACAATATTATAAAAACACGTTCACTTTTCTGTTGTCACTGTTGCTGTTTTTTAGCTCGTGTGATGATTATATGAACTTTGATAATAATATGGAGGGCAACTTTGACGCCTTGTGGACTATTATTGATGAAAATTATTGTTTCTTCGATTATAAAGATATTGACTGGGATGAGGTTTATGTAAAATACAGAGCCCGCGTAAGACCGGAGATGAACAGCGATGCACTGTTTAAGCTAATGGGCGAAATGCTGTCGGAGCTAAAAGATGGTCATGTCAATCTGATTGCAGCCCATGACATGTCGAGATATTGGAGCTGGTCGCAGGATTTCCCAGCCAATTTTAATACTTCTATCGTCACTAAATATTTGGGTGATGATTATATGATTGCAGGTGGCATCCGGTATAAGATTTTGGAAGATAATGTGGGGTATATGTACTATGGCAGCTTTTCTAACGATGTGGGACATGGTAACCTATCTCAAATTATCAACAGAATGGCGATATGCGATGGTATAATTATAGATATTCGCGACAATGGGGGTGGAAGCCTAACCAATGTGGATCGTATATCCTCGCGATTCTTCAATGAGAAAACTTTAGTTGGCTACATAGTTCATAAAACAGGAAAGGGGCACAACGATTTTTCAAAATTATATCCTAAATATGCTGAAAGTTATAACGGATTGAGATACCAAAAGCCGGTTGTTGTTCTGACAAACAGGGGATGCTATAGTGCAGCCAACGATTTCACCAATGTGATGAAGCATGCACCCAACTGCACAATAATGGGCGACAAGACAGGTGGCGGCAGCGGACTTCCTTTCTCTTCTGAATTGCCCAACGGATGGTCAGTTCGTTTTTCGGCTTCTCCAATATATAACGTTGAAAAGGAACATACTGAGTTTGGTATAGAACCTGATATATATGTTTCATTGCAGAACTCTGACGTTGAAAAAGAATTAGATACGCTGATTGAAGAGGCGAGAAGCCTCATAAAAGCAAGCAAATAATGCAACCAATGGTACTGTAAGAGTTGTAATTAGCATTCTTAACTAAACTTTTATTTCTAAACAAGCTGCACCTGATGGTGGTTCTACTTTTTTTTGTACCTTTGTCTCTTCGAAAAAAATAATTTTCAGAAAAAAATAATTTTAAAACATAAGGAGTAGTGTATTTATTGCTCCTTTTTAGTGTGTTATAATGGATAGAAATACTATTACCGGCTTTTTACTGATTGGCGCAATCATTGTTATTTTCACGATAATAAACCGTCCGACAAAAGAACAAATTGCTGAGCAACAAAGATTAAGAGACTCCATTCAGATGGTGGAACTTGAAAGAATTGCTCTGGAAGAACAGAAACTTATAGCCGAAGACAAAAGCTCTGCTGTTAGCGATGAGCTGGAAGAGATTGTAACAAATTTCTTTTCGACAGGTTCAGTTGCACAAAACGATTCGCTGACTCACACTGCAGACTCGTCTATGGTTGTTGAATCAGCTCCCGTTTCGGAGCAGTTTGTGAAACTGGAAAATGATAAAGTTGAACTAACTTTGAGCACGTTGGGTGGAGGCATACATTCCGTACATCTAAAGAATGAGAAAAGACACAATGGCGACAGCCTGTATTTCTTCGAAGGAAGAGATGAAGCGCGGTTCAATATGGAAATATTTAATCGCAACAGCGTGCGTATGACAACTGAGAATCAATATTTCAAGCCAATTGTAACGGCTAACGGAAACACTGTTGTGATGCGTTTGGAGAGTTCTCCACAACAATATATTGATTTTATCTACACTCTGCCTCTGGATGAATATATGATGGACTTTGATATCCGTATTGTGGGTATGAAGGATGGTTTGCATCCTGAGAGCCTTACTAATCTGAAAGTGGACTGGGAGCAAAAAATACGTCAACAGGAACAAGGCCGTCAATTTGAGAATCGTTTTGCCAGAATTAATTATAAATTCAAAGGGCAAAAAGTTCAGACTATGAGCAACAACCGAAACGAAAAGAAAGAGCTTTCGGAACCGGTTAAGTGGTTTGCTTTCAAAGACCAGTTCTTTAGTGCTGTTGTTATCGCAGAGGATGCTTTCAGCACAACTGTTCTGACCACGGAAAATGTGGAGGACAAAGAACACATAAAGGCTTATAAGGCTGAAACATGGATGCCGGTAACTATAGATCCACACAAAGATGAACTGTCGGCATCGTTCAAATACTATTTTGGTAAAAACCACTTCTATACACTTAAGGGATATGACAAAGATGCAGCTGACAATAGCTCTAAGCTACATCTCGAAGAAATGGTTGACCTGGGCTACAAATGGTTGAGCTGGATAAATAAGTTCTTTACTATTCCAATGTTTAACTTCTTCCTTAAGTTCAATTGGGGAATGGGGCTGATTATTCTGATAATGACTGTTATTATCAAACTTATTGTATTGCCGATGACTTACAAATCATTCAAATCTACCGCCAAGATGAGAGCATTGCGCCCTCAGATTAAGCAGATTGAGGAGAAATATCCCGGTCAGGACAAAGACGTGATGATGAAGCGTCAGCAGGCCACAATGGAACTTTACAACAAAGCGGGTGCAAACCCAATGAGTGGATGCTTCCCTATGTTGTTGCAAATGCCTATACTGCTTGCATTCTTCTTTTTCTTCCCATCGGCTATCGAGCTAAGAGGCCAAAGCTTCCTATGGGCACACGATTTATCAACATATGATGCTTTGATAAGATGGAACTTTGAGATTCCTATTATTGGTAAGTTCCTGGGAAATCATATTAGTATTTTCTGTTTGCTGATGACTGTGGTTAACGTAATATACACCAAATATAATATGTCTGCAACAGATACAGGACAGGGACAAATGGCAGGAATGAAGTATATGCCTTATTTTATGTCGATAATGATGTTCTTCTTCCTTAACTCATATCCGGCAGGATTGAACTACTATTATTTCTTGTCAACATTGCTTACTATTGTTTTCACTTTCTCGTTCAAGCAACTTCTCAATGAAGAGAAATTGCTGGCTCAGATGGAAGCTAACAAAAAGAAACCCAAAAAGAAATCGGGTTTTATGGCGAGAATAGAAGAGGCTCAGAAAATGCAGGAAAAACAAATGCGCGAGAGAGCAAAAGATCAGGCTAAGAAAAACTATAGAAAGTAGATTCTGATATATAGATTAAAAATGGGGTGTATCACAATGCGTGATACACCCCATTTTGTTTTTGTAATCCCATAAGTGATGAGACTATTTGTGCCTGCCTTTTAGTATCGCTTCTATATCCTGCAACTTCAGATTTTTTGTCTTTAGAAGTATAATGAAGTGATACAATAAGTCGGCTGCTTCGTTTTCGAAAAGCTCCTGATTGTTATCCATTGCTTCTATGACCAGCTCGACGGCTTCTTCACCTACTTTTTGAGCTACTTTATTGACTCCTCGTTTGAATAAAGATGAAGTGTATGAGCTTGCAGATTCGTCGCTTATGCGTTGCTCAATTACTTTCTCGAGCTTATAAAGAAAGCCCTTGGCGGTTTCCTCCTTAAAGCACGAAGTGCTGCCTGTGTGGCATGTTGGCCCTTGAGGAAGTGCTTTAATGAGAATGGTATCGTTGTCGCAGTCTTGCAACACTTCATCAACAATTAGGAAATTGTTGGAGGTTTCACCCTTGGTCCACAATCTGTCTTTGCTGCGGCTGTAAAAGGTTACTTTGCCTTCTGCAATGGTTTTATCAAGTGCTTCCTGATTCATATATCCAAGCATAAGTACCTGGAGAGTTAAACTGTCTTGCACTATTACAGGTACCAGTCCGTTGTTTTTTGAAAAATCTATATTCATTTTACTTCTATATTTTTTGTTCTTAAGTAGGATTTGAGTTCAGGGATTGTAACTTCACCAAAGTGAAAGATACTTGCTGCCAAGCCTGATGCGGCACCGGTTTTGAGAAAGAGATCTGCAAAGTGCTCTTTTGAACCCGCACCACCTGAAGCTGTCACGGGTATTTTGACTGCGTCGCAAACTTGTGCAGTGATGTCCAGAGCAAAGCCATCCTTAGTTCCATCACTATTCATCGAAGTGAGCAATATTTCGCCAGCGCCAAGGCGTTCTCCCTGCTGTGCCCATTCCACTGCCCTCAGTAGGGTAGGAGTGTTGCCACCATGAGTATAAACCATCCACTCACCTTCGTAATATTTGGTGTCGATGGCAAGTACAAGCGATTTGCTTCCAAACTTTTCGGCAATTTCGTTAATCAGCATTGGGTTTGTTACGGCCGATGAGTTGATACTTATTTTATCTGCACCTGCATCTAATACTCTCTGTGCATCTTCAACAGAGTTTATTCCACCGCCTACAGTGAAAGGGATAGATACCTCTGCTGCCACTTTCTTGACCCAGTCAACCATGGTTGAACGATTTTCCACCGTTGCGGCTATGTCCAGAAAAACCAGTTCATCCGCGCCTTGTTGCACATACTTTTGTGCCATTTCAACGGGATTGCCTGCATCTCTTATTCCTACGAAGTTGACACCTTTTACTGTTCGGCCATCTTTAATATCTAGGCAAGGAATTATTTTTTTAATCATCTGTTTGTTGTTTGTATTTTATTATTCAAACTCTTATTATTAGAGAAAGGCAGAAAGCTCTTTCATGCTAATTTTCCCTTCATAAATTGCTTTGCCAATTATGGCACCTTCGCATCCCATTTGTTTCAGTTTGGTTAGGTCATCAACAGTGGAAACACCACCACTGGCAATCAGACTGACATCTGTGGTGTCTATTATTTCCTGATATAGTTCTTCCGAAGCTCCCTGGAGCATTCCGTCTTTGGCGATGTCGGTGCATATTACATACTTTATGCCTTCTTTTTCGTATTTGGATATAAAATCAAGGACATCCATCTCTGACTCCTTTAGCCAGCCGTGTGTGGCTATCTTTCTGTTTTTGCTGTCGGCTCCCAAAATTATTTTGTCAGCACCATACTCGGCAAGCCATTGCATAAACAATTCAGGATTTTCTACGGCAATGCTGCCTCCGGTTATCTGTGATGCTCCGTTGTCGAATGCTATTTTCGCATCTTTGTCGGACTTTATGCCACCTCCAAAGTCTATCTTTAGTGATGTGTTGGCGGCAATTTGATTAAGCACTTTGTGATTGACAATGCTTTTAGATTTGGCACCATCCAGATCTACAAGGTGTAGGTATTTGATGCCGTTGTCTTCAAACATTTTAGCCACTTCAAGCGGATTCTCGCTGTAAGTAACCTGCGTGTTGTAATCACCTTTGGTCAGCCTCACACACTTTCCATCTATAATGTCAATTGCGGGAATTATTCTCATCTTATTGTCTTTCTTTAAAGAATTCCTTTTGTACTTGGTATTCCCTCAGTGTCTCCTTGCTTCACTGCCATCTTTATTGCTTTGGCAAATCCTTTAAAGAGGGATTCAATCTTGTGATGTTCGTTGTCGCCCTCCACTTTGATATTGAGATTGCATTTGGCACTGTCGCTAAATGATTTGAAAAAGTGCATCACCATTTCTGTTGGCATATCACCCACTTTTTCGCGTTTGAAGTCAACGTCCCACACCAACCATGGTCTTCCGCCAAAATCAATGGCTACCTGTGCAAGACTATCGTCCATGGGGAGCAGGAAACCGTAGCGTGCAATTCCTTTTTTCATGCCTAATGCTTGCGTGAAGGTCTCGCCAAGAGCAATACCCACATCTTCTATGGTGTGATGCTCATCAACGTGCAGGTCGCCTTTAGAAACTATATTTACATCGATGCCGCCGTGGCGGGTAATCTGTTCAAGCATGTGATCAAAAAAGCCCAGTCCTGTAGTAATGTTGCTCTTTCCGCTACCATCAAGGTTGATTTCAACATGGATATCTGTCTCATTGGTCTTGCGGGAATACTTTCCGGTGCGTGGCTTAGCCTTAAGGAATTTATATATCTCACCCCAGTCGGTTGTGACAAGAGTAGCGTTGCTATCGGTGTCATTGCTTAGCAATATCGATTTGCAACCCATATTTTCAGCCAGTTGAACATCCGTGATTCTGTCGCCAATTACGTATGAGTTTTCCAAATCATAATTACCACCGCGCATATAGTGAGTCACGAGTCCTGTTCCGGGCTTACGTGTCGGTAGGTTTTCGTGAGGGAAAGATTTGTCAATCAGTATTTCGCTGAAAGTTATTCCTTCGTTCTCTAAAGCTTTGAGCATTTTGTTCTGTGCCGGCCAGAAGGTGTCTTCCGGGAATGAGTCGGTACCCAATCCGTCCTGATTGCTTACCATTACCAAATCATATTCCAATTCTTTGGCAATAAGTGAAAGATATTGGAAGACTTTTGGATAAAACTCCAACTTCTCCAGGCTGTCTATTTGCTCATCTTCCGGTTCTATAATAATTGTTCCGTCCCGGTCAATAAAAAGTACTTTTTTCATTTTTATTTTTGTTCAGTTTTATAGTTTTATTTTTTTCATTTCTTCAATCAGCATCCTGTTTTCTTCAGGTGTACCCACAGTAATGCGGATACAGTTGGCTATCTGACTGTTCCTGTTACGGGTGATAATGGTTTTGTCCACCAGCTGTTTGTATATTTCGTTGGCATCTACAACTTCTGCAAGTATGAAGTTAGCATCAGAGGGATATATCTTTTTCACAATATCCAGTTTGGAAAGTTCCGTTTCCAATACTGTTCTCTCATTTAGTATATCTGCAACTCTTTGTTTGTAAAGCTCCTTATCTCTTAATGTATTTATAGCCTCTCTCTGATTCAGTTCGCTTACGTTGTATGGAGGCTTTGTTTTGCCCATCAATTTGATTATCGCTTTATCAGCGAAAGCGATACCCACACGTGCACCCGCCAATGCTCTGGCTTTGCTGAACGTTTGCATCACAACCAGATTTGGATGTGATGTAATTTGTTTTACCATACTGTTATCTATGCTAAAATCTATATAGGCTTCGTCAACTACCACAATTCCATTGAATTCATTAAGGAGTTGTTCTATATTTTGCAAAATATTGCCTGTGGGGTTGTTTGGCGAACAAACAAATATACATTTTGCCTGTTGTGCAAGGATCGATTTGATATCAAGTTGAAAATCGTTCTTAAGTGGAACCTCTAATATGCCAACGTTGTTAATATTTGCCGACACTTCATACATACCATAAGTGGGAGGACAGATAATTACTTTGTCTTTGCCCGGTTCACAAAAAACCCGATATATTAAGTCTATTACCTCATCGCTGCCGTTGCCAATGAATACATTCTCATCAGACACTCCCTTAAGCTTTGCCAGCTCAGCTTTCAGTATGCGCTGATGCGGGTCGGGGTAGCGATTTAGATCTCCATAAGGGTTCTCGTTTGCATCCAGGAAAATCCCTTCGCTTCCCGTAAATTCATCCCTGGCGCTGGAGTAGGGGCTTAAGTTCCATATATTGGGGCGTGTGACTGATTTTAAGTCAAACTTCTTCATATGTTTTGTTCTTTTTGATTTATAATTTGCTGAAGACGAAGTGTGACTGCATTTTTGTGTGCAAACAATTGTTCGGCTTCTGCCATGGCTTCTATGGCAGGACCAATGTTTGTGATGCCTTCTTCGCTTATATGCTGGAATGTGATTTTCTTTACAAAGCTATCTACAGAAACTCCGCTGTACGATCTTGCAAATCCATTGGTGGGGAGGGTGTGATTGGTGCCACTGGCATAGTCGCCTGCACTTTCACAACTATAGTTACCAAGAAATACAGATCCCGCATTTGTAATGTTTGCAGCTATTGCGTTTGGCTCCTTAATTGCCAATATCAAATGCTCGGGGGCGTATAGGTTGCTAAAAGCTACACAATCTTTGATGTTGTCCAGCAAAATAGCTTTGCTATTTTTAAGTGCTTCCGTTGCTATCTCTTTTCGTGGCAGAAGGTTGAGCTGAGTATTTAGTTCTTCGTTTATATTATTTAGTGTGTTTTTGTCATTTGACAAAAGAATAACCTGACTGTCGGGACCATGTTCAGCCTGAGACAACAAATCGGCCGCAACAAATGATGGCTCTGATGACTCGTCCGCAATAATCAGCACTTCGCTTGGTCCTGCGGGCATATCTATCGCAACACCCATTGATTGTGCTGCCAGCTTTGCTGCCATAACATACTGATTGCCGGGACCAAATATTTTATATACCTGAGGTATGCTTTCTGTGCCAAAAGTCATGGCACCAATTGCTTGAATACCTCCCGCAGCAAACACTTTATCGATTCCAATTAGTTCAGCAGCATACAATATAGCTGGATGAATTTCACCGTTTTTATCAGGTGGCGTGCAAAGAACAGTTTCATTGCAACCTGCAAGTTTTGCAGGGACACCCAACATCAACACAGTAGAGAAGAGTGGGGCGGTGCCTCCCGGAATATATATTCCAACCTTTTCAATTGGTCGGTTTTCGCGCCAGCAAACAACACCGGGCATAGTTTCCACTTTTTGTACAGTCTCAATAATTTGTGAAACATGAAATCTCTCAATATTGTTTTTAGCCAATTTTATTGCTTCTTTGAGTTGCTTAGGCAATAGCTGTGAAGCTTGAGAAATGATTTCCTTATCAACTTTAAGAACCTTTTGGTTCGGAAAATCAAACTTACGACTATATTTAAGAATCGCATTATCACCATTCTTAGATATATTGGCAAAGACCTCTTCTACAATATCTTTCAGATTAACCTGCTTGATTTGTGGACGCTCCGTTAGTATGTTCCATTCCGACTGTTGTGGATTGAATATTATTTTCATTTCGTGAAAGCCTGTTATAAAATCATTTTTTCAATCGGGATAACTAAGATTCCTTCTGCTCCAAGTTTCTTAAGTTCGTCAATGATGTCCCAGAAATCTTCATCATTAATAACAGAGTGTACACTGCTCCATCCTGAGTCGGCCAGTGGCAGGATGCTTGGCGAACGCATACCGGGAAGGAGTTTGATAATATCAGGAATTACTTCATTTGGAACGTTAAGGAGAACATACTTTTTACCCTGACCATTCTTGTATGAACTAATTCTGAATAATAGCTGATCAAGCAGTTCAGCTTTTTCTTTATTCAGGTTTTTATTTGAGATAAGCACAGCTTCACTTTTAAGAATAGCTTCTGCTTCTTTCAGTCCGTTCATTAGTAGAGTACTACCGGTACTCACAATGTCAAAAATACCATCGGCCAAACCGATACCTGTAGTGATTTCAACACTCCCGCCTAATTGCTCAATTTCTACATCTAATCCTTTTTCTTCAAAATATTTACTCAATATTTTAGGATAGCTTGTGGCTACTCGCTTACCATCGAAATAATTTATGCCGGTATATTTTTCATCTTTTGGGATTGCCAACGACAGTCTGCAGTTGCCAAAGCCCAGTTTTTCAACTACCTTCACATCTCTATCTTTTTCCCACACTTCGTTTTCTCCCAAAATTCCAATATCGGCAACTCCCTTTTCTACATAATGAGGAATATCGTCATCTCTCAGAAAAAGAATTTCCATGGGAAAGTTTCTGGCTTCAGTTTTGAGCTTGCGGCTTCCGTTTGAGATTTTAATCCCACACTCTTCGAGTAGTTCGAGAGATTTTTCGCTTAAGCGACCACTTTTTTGTATCGCAATTTTGATTTTTTCCATTGTGCTTATATTTAAATGCAAAAAGACCCACCTGATATTCTTCAGACGGGTCTATTAAAATTATGTATCATATTTAAAACTTGTACATATCTATATTGGCTCGCCTGGTTGCAAGATATAAATATGGTGATGATGTAGCAAGTTTACTTTCATTTTTCTTGTTTTAACTCCGCAAAGATAATGAATTATATTTAAAACGTGCAAATAATAATGATTAATTTTTTATTTCACCTTTTTTCTGTCTTTTTGCTTATTTGAGTTTATGATAGTATTACAGCATAGAGTAACAATCACTTTGTACTTTTTATACAATAAGACTATTAAACGAAGTACTCATTGTAACTAATTCATCAATTTTGTATATCTTTGTGATAAATAAAAAATCAATTTTCATATAGCTCTTCAGCATTGTCTAAGTAGTTATACATGAAGCGAAGAGATTGAAATAGAATTAATAAAACAAAATCAAAATGTTTAAGGATAAGACTATTGTTTATACTTCCGGTACATTCGACATGTTTCACTTTAACCATCTGCGCATGATTAATTATTCTCGTGGACTGGGTGATATATTAATTGTGGGAGTTAGCACAGATGAGTTGGTAATGAGCTATAAAGATAAACCTGTAATTCCGTTTGATGAACGATTACAAATAATTGAAGCGCTGAAAGCTCCCGATATTGTTATTCCACAGCATACCCTTGATCACACAGAATTAGTTCAAAAACTAAATATTGATGCTTTTGTAGTTGGTGATGACTGGTGGGGCAAATATGATTTTTTGAAAGACCTGGGTGTTGATGTTTTTTACTTTCCATATGGAGTAGGGGTTTCATCAACCAACATTAAGAAATCTATACATGACACTTACGAAACCAAACTAAAAAGCCAGCAAGATACAAAACCAACATTTGTAAATAAGTCAAAACTGTCGGTAAATGAATAAGCATGTACTTATTACCGGAGGCACTAAGGGAATTGGAAAAGCGATTGCGACAGAACTGGCAAAATCCGGATATAGACTGATTCTAACCTATGCAGCCGACCCTAATGCCGCTGATAAGTTTCAGAGAGAATTAAAAAGTAATTACAATTGTGATGTTGCAACTTTGAAAGCAGACATAACATCGCAAGAGAGTATTAACATCATTGATGAGTTTTTGCAAAAGAATGACATCAAACTCTTTTCCTTAATTTTTAATGCAGGCATCACTTCGCGTGTATCTTTCGAAGATATAGAACAGGAAGACTGGGAGCGTGTGTTTTACGCTAATGTGCACTTCCCGGTTTTTCTTATGCAGCGTGTTGTGGAAAAGATAGAAGAAGGTGGAAATATAGTATTTACAGGCTCATTGATGGGTGTATATCCGCATTCAGTTTCTCTGGCTTATGGTGTTACGAAATCGGCCGTGCATGCGCTGGTTAAGAATATGGTTAAGTTTTTGGCTCCATATAAAATTAGAGTCAATGCCATTGCTCCCGGATTTATAGACACGGAGTGGCAAAAGACTAAACCTGCAGAAATAAGAAGAAACATTGAAAATAAAATAGCTCTGGAGCGCTTCTGTGATCCTGAAGAACTTGCACAGGTATATAAATTAATTGTTGAAAACAGCTATCTCAACGGTGAAATTATCACTGTAAGCGGAGGTTATTCCTACAAATAAATTATGAGTAAATCGGACAAGAAAAAAGATTACTTGAGTTCACTCAAGTCAATTGAAACTGAAAATAAAATTGATCAGATCTTCTACAGACCATTGGGTTATAAGATTGCTAAATCGTTACAAAATACGGGTATCACACCCAATACTATCACTATTATTTCCATATTCGTAGGTATTGCTGCCGGTATTTTGTGGTACTTCCCATACAATATTGGATTTGCCTTGTTGGGAATTATAGCATTAGTGTCGGCAAATATTTTAGACTGCGTAGATGGGCAGCTTGCTCGACTTACGGGTATAAAATCTGAAATAGGAAGAATTCTTGATGGCTTTGCAGGCGATCTTTGGTTTCTTACTATATATATTGCCTTTGCACATCGTCTAGGACTTCAGTTTGGACATATCATCAATCCATGGTGGTTTGCTATATTGATTGTTCTGTCTGGATTATCGCATCTCAATCAGGCTTCGATTGTGGACTATTACAAAACGTTGCATCTCTTTTTTATCAGTAAAGAAAAGGGAAAAGAGTTTGAAAACTCAGCAAGCGTTTTGAAGCGATACAAATCAATGTCACCCGGAATAAGCAAAGTTGTAACATGGGGATATTACCATTATACCAGAAGTCAGGAGAAAGCTACGCCACAATTACAAATACTATTAGCTAAATTACACAATAAATATAACGGTAATATACCTGATGATAAAAGAGAGGAGCTACGCTCCGGAAGCATAAAGCTTATGCCTTTGTTGGATATCAATACTTTTAACGGTCGCTCTATGATTCTTTTTATATCTGTACTCTTCAATATCGTATGGCTTTATTTCTTATGGGAAATTGTTGTACTTAATATTGTGAGAGTGATTATAAAGAGTCGACACGAAAAGTTTTGTAAAGAAGTAGCCGACAAGATATAGGCTTATACCACTGCAAAACACTAGAAAAAACTACGGAAGTCATACTCCCGTAGTTTTTTATGATTTTATTATCATTATAAAGATTTCCCTTGTTTCATTTTCTTTGGTGCTTTCCAAATCCTGTATTTAACCTCCATGTCGTCAGGGACATAAATTACAACGGGAAGTTTGCTGTTGTAACGAAGCATCTGAGATTCAAGATGCACAAACTGTTCGGTCATCTTATTGTCTGGACATGCCATTCTAGTGCTTCCCACCACTCCGTCAGATTCTACCTCGTAATAATTGTATCCCCAACCGTCAAGGTTTACAGTTTCGATTGTGCCTGCCATGAAATGTCTGTTGCAATCAACCATTTGAGTTTTTCCTACAAACAGTTCAATTTTCAAATTATCTTCGTTCTTTTTAGCAGGAACTTTTATATACACTTGTTTGAAACCTTCTTGTGGAGCAGGAAACATTTTAATTTCAGTTTCAATACCTTTGTCTGAATTCTTTTGTGCATGTATCATTCCGGTTGATGATAAAACTATTGCAATTAACGTTGCAATTAATGTCATTTTTCTCATAATAGCTGTAGTTTAATTTAAAAAAAAGCAGATGATACATTAAAAGTACCATCTGCTCAATAAGACTGTATTAAAACTGAAAAGTTTATTCTGTTACTAAAACAAATTTAGCCAAAGGCGCCATTCTTGCTTTGTTAAGTGTAAGTGTTTCACCATCGGTTGAAAGATTGTCCACTGTGTTAAGCACCTCGCGATATTCATCTTCAATGCTACCTTCGGGGCAAGCCATCAGTGTAGAAATACCTTGATGAAGTTCTATACGCAATTGGTTCTTAATCTTATAGTTGAAGAGCAATACATTACAGTCAGCTTTTGCTTCTGCGCGGCTGTCTTCTGAATGGAAAATGATATAATAGCTATCTGCATCCCCTTCAACAGGTTTTCCGTTTAGCTCAACCAACTGCCATCTTTGATCTTCAACAACCGGATTCCCTTCCTTAGCCAAAACATAGAAGTTTTCAAGCTCGCCTTCGATTATGTTACCTTCCAAATCTAAATGACGAACTTGGTTTTCTTCAACTTTATACATTGAAGAACCTTCGTTTTCGCTAAATCCGCTTAGTTTAATGGTGTTGCCATCTATCCAGCTAAATGTACCTTCTTTCGTTGAAGTTAGTGGATCCTCTTCACCCAGATATGAAGTGGTAAGAGAGTAAGTTTCGTCTCTGTTAATAATAAGTTCCGTTTCAATTCCTTCACATGATGCACAAGGCAAAACACCTGAATATGTGCCTGCCCAATCTAATGAGATTTGAGATGTGTGCATATCTACCGGCTCTGCACTTGAACTTTCGTTACTTTTCTTTGCATTTGTACATGATGCTACTGCAAACATTGCTATAACAACAAACATCAATAGTTTAAAATTCTTTTTCATAAAGTTCTGTTGTTAATTGTTTTGATTCTGTTCTATTTATAATATTCGATGTCCGATTAAGATAATCGTATCAAATATATCTCGTATATAACAAACAAGTTTTTTGTTTGTTCATATTTAATACACCTCTTTAGCGGTTCTATATACACTCTCGGTTGCCGACAAAGCATAGTAGTGAATGCCAGGAACGTTATGCTGCATCAACTCCTTGCTTTGCAAAATACACCACTCTACACCTACTTCTACGGCATCAGCATCTGTCTTACACTTACGTAGTTCTTTAGCCAAGTCTTCAGGAATCTCTGTTCTGAAAATCCTAGGCAATACACTTAGCTGATTTTTTGTATGTATTGGTTTGATGCCCGGTATGATTGGAATAGTAATTCCTGCATCGCGACATTTATCTACAAATTCAAAATATTTGCTGTTGTCAAAAAACATTTGAGTTACAAGATAATCAGCACCATTGTCGGCTTTCATTTTTGTATAAAAAATCTCAGATTCCATATTAGGCGACTCTTCATGTTTCTCTGGATAGCATGCCATACCATATGAAAATGGCTCTTCAGGAATCATCAAAGACGAACCGTCTATGCTGATGCCTTTGTTGAAATCATTTACCTGAGTCTGCAAATCAGTTGCAAATTTATGCGAATCCATTTTTCGCTGCTCAGCATCCAATCGTTTTGAATCACCTCTTAGCAACAGCAGGTCTGTTACACCAAGAAATGCCAAGTCAATCAGGGCATACTCGGTTTCTTCTTTTGTGAATCCACTGGAAATAATATGAGGAACAGCCCTGATTCCATATTTGTTTTGAATAGCAGCTGCAATTGCGACCGACCCCGGTCGTTTCCTTATATTTACTTTCTTGATAGATCCATCACTTGCTTCTTTGTATATGTTTTCACTGTGATGAGTGGTTATATTTATATATTTTGGATCAAATTCTTTTAGTCTATCTATAGTATTGAAAACTTGTTGAATGCTATTTCCTTTCAAAGGAGGTAATAGCTCAAACGAGAAAGTTGGTTTTTGGGTTTCCTTTATTATTTCCGAAATCTTCATTTTGTTGTGATGTTTAGTAAGTGCAAAAAGTACAAATAAAAACTCATTATTTAAAAATGGCCCTGATTACGTCCATTCCGTTAGCATAGAGAACCAAGCCAATTAATAACACCATACCTGCAATCTGGGCATATTCCATGAATTTATCACTTGGTTTTCGCCTTGTAAAAACTTCATATAGCAGAAAGAGAACATGACCTCCATCAAGTCCCGGAATTGGTAAAATATTCATAAATGCGAGAATCACTGATAGGAAGGCGGTCATCATCCAGAATGAGTGCCAATCCCATACAGCAGGAAAAAGATTGCCAATAGTCCCAAAACCACCGAGTGATGAAGCTCCTTCCTTTGTGAAAACATATTTAAATTGAGCAATGTAGTCTTTCAATGTTTGTATGCCCATTTGAATTCCTGCTGGGAACGATTCAAAGAATCCATACTTTTTGGTAACTATATTATATACTCGACCCTCCGGACTTGCACCAAACCCAAGTGTACCATCAGCATCCAGTTTTATATCTGTTTCTGAAAGCTCTCCGTTTCGATAGAAGCTAAGTCTTATATCACTGTTTTTATTCTTGTCAAGCTCGGCCTTAAATTCTCTAAAGGAAGGTGTAATTATTCCATTAATTGCCACAAGACTATCGCCTGCTTGTAGTCCTGCAGCTTCTGCAGCACTTCCTTCTAATGTTTGATAAACAACAGTTGGAACTCTGTATGTCGCAAATCCTTCTTTGTTTTTGAGTAGATTCTTCATTAGGTTTTCGTCCATTGGCAGAATCACTTCTTGCCCCGAACGTAGCACCTTAACCTCGTTTGCTTTGGCAATATAAAGCAATGTGCTAACACCAAAGCGTTCCAGAGCTTTACCATCCGCTTCCAGCAAGATATCTCCATCAACAAAACCCGCATCAAGTGCAGCTTGGCTGAATTCCATTCCCTGTGTAACGTTTTTTAGAGGCAAATAAGTGTCATTCCAGGTAAATAAAACCATTGAATAGATAATAAAAGCAAGGATAATATTAAATAATACTCCTCCAATCATTACCAACAAACGCTGCCACGAAGGTTTTGCACGAAACTCCCAGGGTTGTTCCGGTTGAGCCATTTGTTCTTTGTCCATTGACTCATCTATCATTCCTGCAATTTTCACATAACCTCCCAAAGGCAACCAGCCGATTCCATATTCAGTTTCACTGTTTTTTGGTTTATATCTAAATAAAGAGAATCCGGGATTAAAGAAAAGATAAAACTTTTCTACTCTGATTTTGAATAGTCTTGCAAATAGAAAATGTCCAAACTCATGAATAACCACAAGTATAGACAAACTGAGTATCAGTTGTAACGCTTTAATTAAAAAAGTCTCCATTTTTTGCTATAAAATTTATTATTTTGACAGCTCCAGAGCGATGGCTCTTGCTTGTTTGTCAGTTTCTATATAATCTTCTAATGTAGGCTGCTTGGTAAAAACAGCTTTTTGCATGGTTTGTTCAACAAGGTTGCTTATTTGTAAGAAACTAATCTTCTCATTTAAGAACAGCTCCACTGCAATTTCGTTGGCAGCATTCATAACGCAGGGCATGTTGCCTCCTTTGTTGATTGCTTCATACGCAAGTAGCAGATTAGGGAATCTGGTAAAGTCAGGTTTCTCGAATGTGAATGTTGATAACTCAAAAATATCCATTGTCTTACAATCCGATTTTAATCTATTGGGGTAGGATAGTGCATATTGAATTGGCATTCTCATATCAGGTAAACTCAGTTGCGCCATCACTGATTTGTCTTCAAACTGCACCATAGAGTGGATTATTGATTGCGGATGAACAACAATCTCTATCTGTTCAGGGTTAACATCAAAAAGCCATTTTGCCTCAATCATTTCCAACCCTTTGTTCATCATCGTTGCCGAGTCAATAGTAACTTTAGCACCCATATCCCAATTTGGGTGGTCAAGGGCCATTGCTTTAGTTACATTCTTAAGATCTTCGGCATTAAAGTTTCTGAACGGTCCGCCCGATGCTGTCAATAGAATTTTGTCAATTTTGTTATCAACTTCACCGTTCAAACATTGAAAAATAGCAGAGTGCTCCGAGTCAACGGGTATGATGGGAGTTTTGTACTGCAATGCCAATGATCTGATTATGTCGCCTGCAACAACTAATGTCTCTTTATTTGCCAAAGCAATTTTTTTGCCGGCTTTAATTGCAGCAATAGTAGGTTTCAACCCCGAAAAGCCTACCATGGCAGTCAATACAATATCAATTTCACTATCTTGTACTACCTGTTCTATTGCTTCCGGTCCGGCATACACTTTTATTGGTAAATCTGAGAGTGCGTCACGCAGTTTTTTCAAATTTGAACTGTTGCCAATAACTACCACTTCAGGTTGAAACTTACGAGCCTGTTCAATAAGCTTATCTATCTGATTGTTAGCAACCAAAATATATGCTTCAAACTTATCTTTATGTTGCTCAATAACGTCGAGTGTTTGAGTTCCAATTGAGCCGGTCGAACCTAAAACAGCTATTTTTGTTTTCTTATTATTCATTGGATTTGTTTTTTCAAAACAAGATGCAAAGATAAAAAAAATAGGTCAACCCTACAATTTATAATTACAGCCTTAAGTAAAGATTTACAAGTATGAAGAAATAATATTCAGCATATCTTCAATGCAGTATGCATTATGGGTATTATCGGCAGACTTTATCTGCCAGTTATTTGCTGCTTCGTTGACAACAACAGTGAGTGGCGCGTCTTTAGTAATGTAATATCCTTTACGCGAGAGTGCTTTGGTAGTCCATCTTGCCATTAAGCTGTTTGGTTTATCAACCTGCGTTGCAATCTTTTTGTCAAGCATCTTTTTAACCACAAAGCTTCCGTATTCCTTATCGAACTCATAAGACGGATGTCCAAATACTGTGTCGAAGGTACCCTGCAGCACCATGTCTTCCGGTGTGCCGTGTCTGATGCCGTTGTTTTTTTCCATCAACCAAATTTTATCGGCTACCTGCATAGCTGTTTCCAACTCATGAGTTGAAATGAAAATGGTCTTATTGATTTCTCGTGCCAACCTTTGCAGCAAAAGCAAAATGCTTATTCTGTTGGGCAAGTCGAGATGTGATGTGGGTTCGTCAAGCAATATTATGGGTGTGTCTTGCGCTAGTGCTCTGGCGATAAACACCCTTTGACGTTCTCCATCCGATAACTCTTGAATATTTCTGTTTTCGAAGCCTTGAAGGTTAGCCATTTCAATGGCTTGATCTATTATATCATTATCTTTCTTCGAAAGGCTGCCCAACCAACCTGTGTAAGGGTCACGCCCAATCGAGATGAGCTCGCGCACATTAAATGAAGCCTCCGAGCGCTGGTCTGTCAACACTATTGAAATAAGTTGTGCACGATGTTTTGGTATTATGTCAGCAACATCATTACCGTTGATGGTTATATTTCCCGAAAATATTGGTTGCAACCAGGCTATAGAACGCATTAAAGTCGATTTCCCACAACCATTTTTCCCTATTAATGCTATTAACTCCCCCCTGTGAGCTGTTATATTAAGATCTTTCTGAACAATAGAGGGCTTGCCTTTTGCATGATAACCTATGCTTACAGATTTTAGCTGAATAAATCCCATGAAATCATTATTCTTTTTTTTGTAGTTGCGCCTGAGAAATATATTATTGGATAAGACCTTCAGGTAAGTCCATATATATAGTTTTTTGAATATCATCAATCTCAATAATGAAATCTTCAGTGGCAGGGATAAAGTGTTCTTCACCTTCGTTTTCTAAAATAAAGAGAGTGTTGATAGTTGATGTATCCACATGTGTAATTACTCCCAAATCTTTTTTATTTTGCTCATAAACTCTGTAGCCTAAGTATAAATCCCACCCCGTTGCTTCTTCAAAAAAGACATCTGTTAATTCGGAACGAAGCACATATAATTCTTTACCGGCATATTTAGATGCTTTAGCGTCATCTTCAATATCTTCAAACTTTACATGCCCTCTGTTATTCCCAAAAAGAGTAATTTCTTCAATTAAGAAAGGAACAAATATTGAATCAATGTCCAGGAAAAAGAATTTTGTTTCAACATTTGAATATTCAGGTTTGTCAAAGAATAGTGATAATTCACCTTTAAACCCATGTGATTTGTGTATCTTTCCAATTTTGAAAAGTTCCTCTTTTACTATCATATTTTTCACTTCCTTCTTTGACCTTTGGTAGCTCTGGATTTACGCTTAGTGCCTTTACTAGCACTTATGTTTATGATAGTGTAATTACTGTCCAATTTGATTTTACCTTGAGAAAGCTCATCTAAGTCTTCAATGATTTTATCATCATCAGCCTCTTTATTCCATTCTGTGTATGATTTTTTCATTTGAGATGCTATCTGAGAGATTAGTTGATCCTTCTCTTCTCCATCTTCCATATCGGCAGCAATAAGAATCATTTTTTCTAATATATTCCCATAATGTCTGTTCTTCATAGACGGACGGCTATATTCCAGCTTGTTGGGCTTGGTATATAACTCTTCTTTAGTAATTACCTCAAAAGGATAGTCAATATCAAGTTTAAAATCAGACATAATTGCTATGTGATCCCACAGTATGTGCTTAAAGTCATTTACATCGCGCAAATGTGGAAACATATTGCCCATGATATCTACAACAGCGTTTGCACATTTTGTTCTCTCTTCTTTGTCTTCTATGGTCATACAATGATCAACCATATTTTGAATATTTCTACCATAATCAGGCAAAACAAGTTTTTCTTTTTGTGTGTTATATTTCATTTGTTTTTTGTTTCATATCAGCCGATGAGTCGAAATATTAGAATCCAAGCCATCAGCTGATGTATGTTTTTTTAAAATTTATAAGCTAATCCAATGCCCAAAATTTGTCTAAATTGTACACGAGGACCTTTAGAAACTCCCTCTTCATCTATATAATGTACATCATCGTCATATCTTAATGTTGTATTGAATGTAGCGCTGAGAAACTTATTAATCTTCATACTGAGTAAAAAGTCCCAATCTATATCCACGTTCCCAAAGCTTTTGTTGTAAGCAGTAAAGAAATCTGCTTTTGATACAAAATCTATGTTTTCGAAAGGCTGTGCTTTGTAAACTGTTTTCAGATAAGCACCAAACTCACCCTTAAACTTCTTTCCCTGTTCAACACCAAACATACCTTGTGCTGAAAAATCATCATCGTTTACCCAGGTCATTTTTCCTGCTACCGGTGAGAAGTACAAAGAAAATTTATCAGTTGGTTTGTAGTCTAGACCCACTGAAATAGTACTGTAAGCCGGAGCCATAAAGTCTGAAATTCTATGCTTCTGGTTAGCTTCATAGTTGTAACCATCGGTAAACTGAGTTTTGAAGTCGAACAAAGCAGTATAATACAGTTTTTTTGCTGCTTCATAACCTAACTTTGAAGCAAAATCTATTTTGTCAGTGCTTTTACGTATACCAGTTGATGTGGTGCGGGCAAGTCCATAATCTAAAGCAAGATTATTGTCCCACGCCCATTTGCCTGAATTGTAAATTAAAGCACCGTTAAGATAAGCATTTCCTGCAAGTGAGTTCTCACCACCACTGGACCAGTTAGTTAGCGATGTCTGTGAGAAATTAACACCAGTTACACCGTCAAGATTCCACTTTTTTGTCTCTTCTTCAGTGTTGTTGTCAGCATTTAATGCCAAAGTTGCAGCAAAAAAGAATGCTGCCATTAAAGATAAAAACTTTTTCATAAAATTGTTTCTTTTGTTTTGGTTTGAATTAGCGAAACTTATAGTTTTCAAATAAGTTTCATGAAAATATTATCTGATTGAAAAATATTATCTGAGTTTTAGTAAATCTCCCTCTTCCGGAACATAGCTATAGCTCTTTTTGTTCAGTCTGTAGAGATTTCTCATTTGGATACCATATTTTTGAGAAATACTATGCATTGATTCCCCAATTTGCACAACATGCTCAGTATAAGGAATGTCTGCTCTTGACTTTTTCTTCTCGAAATAAACTATATCTCCATCATTGAGAGGAAAACCTTCGGGAACATCATTGTATTTTAGTAGCTTTTTTTCTTTAAATCCAAACTCATTTGCAATTCCTGCGTATGAGTCTCCATATCTGGCAACTACATAAACCAAACCATGAGTTTTATAGGGTTGGTGAGTCCAGTTTGCCTGTGATATCTGTTGACTTTTTAGAACACTTTTCTGCTTTTTACTCAGTCCTTTGCGATAGTTTTTGTCATCAAACCGATAAAGTTCATAATCCTCAATGATCTTAATGAGTTTGTTTGCATACGCTTTGTCTGTTGCGTATCCCGATTTCTGCAAACCACGTGCCCATCCCCTATAGTCTGTTATTGACAATGAGAATAAATTAGAGTATCGTGAACCTGAAGTTAAGAATTGGGCATGATCTGCGTACGAGTCTGCAACACGTTTATATTTTCTGAAACAATCGTTTGGCGTATCGTCTGCAGCATAAACACTTTCACCTCTCCATCCCCGATGGCATTTTATGCCAAAGTGATTGTTAGAACGCTTGGCCAAATCACTCATTCCTGCGCCTGACTCAAGCAAGCCCTGAGCAAGAGTAATAGAAGCCGGAATTTTATAATCAATCATATTTTGAACTGCAATGTACGAATAGTTATCGATATAAACTTCGTATGTCCGTACTCTATGTTGTGCTGCAACCGGCTCTGTATAAAATAAACAGGATAAAGAGAATAATATAGCGTAAATATATTTATATTTGCGATGGAATGTCATTATATTGTAAAATCCTTAATCAATCAAGTTATTATGAAAGAAATTAATTTAACCACAAAGATAAGAGTTTATTTAATAGATGAATGTAATGACCTGGAAAAAAAGCTGATTGATGTCGCCAAGAATGCCACAATGAATGCTTACGCTCCTTATTCCAAATTTAAAGTAGGTGCTGCATTGTTGTTGAGCAATGGTGAAATAATCACGGGTAACAATCAGGAAAATGCAGCTTACCCCTCAGGATTGTGTGCCGAGCGCACAGCAGTGTTTTTTGCAAACGCCAACTATCCCGACGAAAAGATTGAGGCAATAGCGGTAGCCGCACACTACAAAGGTGAATACACAAAAGAGGTAATCACACCATGTGGTGCCTGCCGCCAGGTGTTGCTTGAGATTGAAAACAAACATCAGTCACCAATGGAGATACTTCTCTATGCCGGCAATGGCGAAGTGTATAAAGTTGACACCATCAAAGACTTGCTCCCTCTTAGTTTCGGAGATGAGATGCTATAGCAGTTGATACTTCCTCGTTAAATTCAGTTTCTTTAATTAGTTGCTCAAGTGTGATATGCATTCTCCATCGCCAGTAATGATTAGGTCTTGCCGGAATGTTTATTCGATCATCCGCCGGATTTGTATCAGATAGTTTCTCGGAAACTGACATCCAGTCTTGCAAGGGCAAGATAACAAACATCGCCGTAGAGTCTAAGTGTAAATCAACAATCATTTTGCAAAGTTTTGAGGTGATATGATATGGTGCGTCGCCATAATGCTTCAAAACGTTGTTGTAATAGTTTTTAGTTACCATTCTGTTCTCCTCCCACCAAAGTCTCAACGGTGACATGTCGTGAGTTGAAGTGGTGGCAACCGAAAGGTATGGCAGTCTGTTTAGATTGGCAAACTGCTGATTATACTCTTTAGGCATACGTTGTATTTCCAAACTCAATATTCCAAGCTCATCCATAACGGGATGTACACACTCCGGAATCATGCCTAGGTCCTCACCACAGCATAACATCTGCGTAGATGAAATGAGCGGAGGAAGCTTTTTCATAGCCTCTTCGCCCCAAAACGAATTGTGTCTGTGGTAGAAAAAGTCTTCATATAATTTATAAAAAGCCTCTTTCGTTCGTTGCTCCAAATATTTGTATGAGTAGGTGGTATATGCACTTATTCTGGGATGATACAAATTGTGATTGTTATGATCTCTCACAAATAGTACTTCGTTGCACAAAGCATACAGGCCATCGCGAATAATTTGTTTCTTTTTCTCTGTTATATGTCCAAAATAATTTTGAATTTTCTTTTGTGTGTCAAATTCGGGTTTTAATCTGAACTGTTGCCAACCTGAACTCTCAAGATACTTTTCTTTTACTTCTACACTAAATTCACCGAATAGTTCCGACAGAAAATTCTCATGAATGAATGGCTCTGCCATTCTTCTTTCATCAAATGGGATACCGGATGTTACAAGCTCACCGGGTGTGTAGGGCAGGGCGGGATTAAACTGCCCAAGCAATCCCTGAACCGAATGAAGCGGGATTTCCCATATTCGGAAAAAACCAAGAATATGGTCGATACGGTAGGCATCAAAGTAGTCTGCCATTTTCTGAAATCTTCTTTTCCACCAGGCAAACCCTTCCTGCTCCATCATATCCCAATTATAGGTTGGAAAGCCCCAGTTCTGGCCGCTCACCGAAAAATCATCCGGTGGTGCTCCCGTCTGAGTATCCATATTAAATAGATGTGGCTCTTGCCAAGCCTCAACGCTAAATCTATTAATGCCAATGGGGATATCTCCTTTGAGTCCTATTCCTTTGATGTTGGCATATTGTTTAGCCTCTTTTAGTTGCTTGTCCAGCAAGTATTGCAGAAAAGTATAGTAATCAAATAGCTCTTTAGCTTCTTCGTTCTCCTCAAATAGGGCAGTCAGTTTGTTTTCGCTGTAGGTTGCATACTCCTGCCACTCATGAAACACACAGGTATTGTGTCTGTCACGAAGATAAGAGTATGCGGCATAAGTGAAAAGCCATGACTTGTTTTGTTCGTAAAAGTCAAGGAATGAATCCGAGCTTAATACTTTCTTTCCCTCTTGCCTGAAAAGCATTTTAGTATATCTCAACTTCAGGTCAAAGACTTTCTCGTAGTCCAACTTATCCAGCTTGTTTAACTCTCCGGCCTCTTTCAAAAACATGTTCAACTGCTTTTTATTTTGTAGCGGCAGCGAGTGCAGTCCAAGGTAAATTGGGTGTAGAGCGTAGCTTGAAATTGCATTGTAGGGATAAGAGTCGGTCCATGTCTTAGAGGTAGTAGTGTCATTGATGGGCAACACCTGAATTATTTGTTGGCCTGTCATCTCTGCCCAGTCAATCATTAGTTTCAAATCTTCAAAGTCGCCGATACCAAAACTGGTCTTGCTTCGTAACGAAAATACAGGTATTGCCGTGCCACTTCCTTTGAAGTAAAAACTATTTAAACGGAAATCGAAATTCTCTATTATATCAACTTTGTTTTCAGAGTCAGGCGTCGCGATATGCAAAGTTCTGTTGTCGCCCTCTTCCCATATTGAGTAACGGAGACTATCCGGGTCAATTATTGCAAACTTGAAGTTTGTATTTTCGGGCAATAAGTGTTTATCCAACTGAACGGCCCACTTTGCGTTTCCTAAATATTCGAGTGTGGGCGATAAAGCCAAATCCCAGTTGCCCAACATGTCGTTGTCACCTGTAATAACAAGTTTGTGCTTTTTTTTCACATATGGACATCGAACAACCAGCATCATACTGTCTTTGTAATATCTGATATTTTGCTTTGCTATGTGTTTGAAAACACCCTCTGCAAATAGAGAAGAAAAGAGATAATCATGTTCAGGCTTGTCTGTCCAACGATCTACGATGTTAAAATCTTTAGACTTTACCATATGCACTTCTCTATGTTCACCCCATTCCCGGCGTGTTACCACTCCGTTCTCCTTTATCAGGTAGTAGTAGGTGATTAGCCCCGACTCATTGATATTAATCGTGGCAGACCACTTTCCTCCATTGCCGTATCTTAGACTAAGTGCGTGCGATTCGTCACCGCCACCCATTTGTGCGTGCGACCCACAGATGTAAACCTCTTGTCCATAACTTGTATTATAGTCAATATGAAACCGAATTTGTCCCATTGTATAAAAACACTAACTGGTTAAAATTAAAAATGGCTGTTTCTAGTTCAATAAGAAACAGCCATCTATTATATTTATTGTTATAAGAACAACAGTATCATTAATTGTGCTGTAATCACTCTCAGAAACATTGTTAGAGGATACACGGTAGCATAACTAACCGCCGGCACATCGTTTCCTGCTATTGTGTTTGCAAATGAAAGGGCAGGAGGGTCAGTCATACTTCCTGCCAGAAGTCCCATTAGTGTGAAATAGTTTACCTTTAGTATTTTTCGGCCAATTATTCCGATTATAAGCAGCGGAACAACGGTGATTATAAATCCGTATCCAATCCACACATATCCACCTTCCATGATTGTTTTTACAAATCCACCTCCGGCACCCAAGCCTACGCAGGCAAGGAAAAGCGCAATGCCAATCTCTCTTAGCATAAGGTTGGCACTCATGGTGGTGTATGTTACCAATCCATATTTGGGACCAAACTTGCTAATCAATATAGCAATGATTAGCGGACCTCCTGCCAGACCGAGTTTCACCGGTTGTGGTATGCCGGGGAATACAAATGGAATACTTCCCAAAAGAACCCCAAGAGCAATGCCGAAGAATATAGAAATGAGATTTGGCTCGCGTAGTCTCTTTAGAGAGTTACCCAGAAACTTTTCTACGTTTTGTACAGACTCTTCCGTACCCACTACAGTAACTCGGTCACCCAGCTGAAGCTGTAAGCGAGGGTCAGCAATCAAGTCCACTCCCGCACGGTTGATGCGAGTAATGTTCACTCCATAGTTTTTGCGTAGCTTAAGTTGTCCAAGTGATTTGCCGTTTATTTCTGTTTTTGTAATATTGATTCTGCGTGTTATCAAGTGGCTGTCTAGTTCTCTCCACTTGTTTTCATCCATTTCTATTTTCTCACCAATCAGTGCTTCTATTATTTCAATGTTTTGCAGGTTGGTTACAACAAGAATTTTATCACCTTCATATAATAGGGTAGTAGGTTGTGGAACCACAATGCTGTTATCCTGATTGTGCAATAATCTTGAAATAACAAAATCTTTTTCAACGAGGCTTTTCACCTCATGAATCGATTTGTTGAAAATTGCCGGATTTTTAACCTCTAGAGAAAACATGTTTGCCTCCGTCATTTTTGAAGCGTTCACGTTGTCAAGTTCTTTGTTTTCTTTCTCAATATTAATTTTGAAGATGTATCTAAACAATATCAAACTGAGAATTATACCAACTACCCCAAGTGGATATGCCACGGCATAACCCATTGCAATAGACGGGTCGTTGCTTCCTGTCACTTCATAATAAGTTTGTTGGGCAGCACCCAGTCCTGGTGTGTTTGTTACTGCTCCCGACAAGATACCAACCATTGTGGAGATTGGCAAGCCGGTGATTGCGTGGATAACATACGTGGTTATAACTCCCAGGAAGACGACTCCCGTTGCCAGCAGGTTTAGTGTAATACCGCCTTCCTTGAACGATGAGAAAAAACTGGGTCCCACCTGCATACCTATTGAAAAGATAAAGAGGATAAGACCAAATTCTTTTACAAAGTGTAAAATGTCGTCATCTATAATAAGGCCAAAATGCCCAAAAAATATTCCGACAAATAAAATCCAGGTGATTCCCAGCGAAATGCCGAAAACTTTGATTTTCCCCATCAAAATTCCTATTGAAACCACCAATGCCAACACAAAGATTGTGTGTGCAATTCCTGATCCGAAGATCAGTTCATTAATCCATTCCATAAATTTTTGTAAATATTATCTATTTGTTTTCGATTGCTGTTTTCGACTCGCAAAGGTACTACTATTATGTGTCAAAGCAAAATTGATAATAGTCTGTGGTATATTATTTCTGACAAATCATAGCTGCCCATTTGTCTTGACGGGCACTCTTTTTGAGACCTATTTTGTGGTTATCGCATACCTCTTGGAGTGCCGGAATATCTTCTTCATAAAAACCGCTTAACATTAGAATTCCATTAGGGTTTAGAACCTTTGCATAATGAGGAACGTCGCGAAGCAATATATTGCGATTAATATTGGCTATTATAATGTCAAAACTTTGGTTGCCCAGTAGTTCGGCTCCACCCATCTCTACTTTTATATTATTAATATTGTTGAGCGATACGTTTTCAATGGCGTTGTTGTACGCCCACTCATCAATGTCGATAGCCACTACGTCACCTGAGCCCATCATTGACGCCAAAATTGCCAGCACTGCAGTTCCGCATCCCATATCCAATACAGTCTTATTCTTAAATTCCATGTTGAGCATCTCTTTGAGTATAAGGCCCGTTGTTTGGTGGTGCCCTGTGCCAAATGCCATTTTGGGATCGATTAGAATGTCATATTCAAATTCTCCTTCGGGTTTGTGAAAAGAACTATGCACAACGCATTTGTCTTCAAACACTATTGGCTTAAAGAAATTGTTCTCCCATTCTTCATTCCAGTTTTTATCTTCTATCTCTTTAAAAGAATAAACAATACTGACGTCTAAAATGAAATAATCAATTAGAGAATTGACTTTATCGACAGAAAACTCGTCGTACGGAACATAAGCAAAGATTCCCTCATTATGTTCAACAAAGCTCTCGAACCCAATCTCTGCCAGATGTGCTGACAGAATGTCGTTTGCAGTTTCGGACGAAGGAGATATGCTGAAGCTTACTTCTATATATTTCATAGTTATATTGTGAATTATTTTTTGCAAAAATACGACATTAATTGCAATATATATTTCTAAAAAATATTTTAAATAGAAGAATAAAGGTTTAGAATTGTTAGAAAACAGACATAGTTTATCACTTTATGGTTTCTAACTTTAGTTTTTATAGTACATTTACCCACACAAAAATAAGAAAATGAAAAAATATTTATTCACCATTATATTTATATTCGTAACATTTTTCAATATTGCAGGGCAGGAGAGTCAGGTTCAAACGCTTATTAAAGAAGGAATTGAACTGCACGATTCAGCCCAATATGTTCAGGCAGTTGAAAAGTTTGAGTCGGCTTTGCAGATAAACCCCAAATCCAATCTGGCAATGTATGAGCTGGCGCTATCTTATCTGGAATTAAAAAACTACGACAAAACTCTCGAGTATAGCACCAAGGTTATTAACTCGGGTGACAACAATTTGCTTGTGGGTGCCTATTCGGTGAAAAGCCAGGCATTGACAGAGTCGGGCAAAATTGATACTGCAATTGAGCTGCTGAAAGAGGGATTAGAGAAGAATGGCGACTCTTATTTGTTGCATTTCAATCTTGCACTTGATTACTACAAGAAAAACGATTCTGAAAAATCTCTTGAGCATGTAACGCGTGCCATTCAGCTAGATAAAACTTTTAGTGGTGCTTTCTTGCTTAATGCTTATTTGCAGCGTGACAAGGGGATGTGGGTCAGAAGTATTTTCTCTTTCCAAATGTTTTTGCTTCTTGAGCCTGATTCGCGACGCTCACACAATGCATTTTCTGAAATGCTTCAAGCTATGTTTATAAAATCTACAGAAGAAGAACCGGTTGGTAGATCGTTTGTGCAAATGCAGCTTGACAAGGGCGTAACTTCAGGAACTAATACAAAAGCACCTTCGATGGCAAATCAGGAATTGAACAGAAAAGATATTTATGATGCGATCGAAGCGACACTTGACTCACTACAGATAGAAGACGAAACCGATACCTTTGAGGTTTTCATGCTAATCAACGAAACCATAATTAATTCATTAAGCACAGACGATGCCAGCAGTGAGCAGGAAGGTGATGACAACTTCTGGACTTTCTACTATCCATTCTTCAATAGCATCAATAACTCAAAATATTATGAGGCCTTTTGTAGATACATAAGCGTTTCATATTATCCCGAATCACTACAATGGTGGGAAGAGAACAATGATGAAGCAAAAAGCTTTGTTAATTGGTTTGAGAAAGGGGACTGATATACGCTCTGCTCTAATTAATAATGCATAATTAATAATTTAAAAATTACCCGGTGGTGTTGTGTATCATCGGGATAGAATAATTGTACCCCTGTGGGGTTGGGAAGAGGGGAGCAGTCCCGATAAATCGGGATTTCCGCTGCCCCTCGATTAGCGTTTGCAAGCCCCGTAGGGACGACATGATTGTAATCCGTTGATAATTCCACGCCTCGTCTCTGCCGGGGCTCGGTGGGTGGCACTTGAAGTTAAAAGCGAGTCAAAAGTACTATAAACTATTAATTATTACTTATTAATTGAAGAAAAACTCATAACTCATGACTCATAACTTTCTCCTCCTTTTCCTCCTTTTTTCTCACGAATACTTTGCTTGTCTCAAACATTTCACATACCTTTGAGGTCGACACCGACCATATTGTTTATCAGTGGATTAACTCACACTTTTGTGGTCAAAAACGAGCTTTTTCAACTTGGCTAAATGTCTGAAATTTGAAAAACGACTCTCCCGCAAATGCGGAAGTTTAATTGACAGATTGACAAAGCCACTCCCGTAAATGCGGAAGAAGAGTTGACAGATTACCAATAGAGCTTCCGCAAATGCGGAAAGTTAATTGACAATCTGACAAAGCATTTCCCGCAAATGCGGGAATAATGATGCAACATTGACATTACGGCTCCCACATATGCGGAAGGAGCAATGCTACTTTTACATCAGAATTACCACACATACGGAAGGCGTATTGCTAATTTAGCAATACGCCTTCCGCATTTCATCGAGCACCGTTTGACTTTGGTCGGGAAGAATAGTGATATCCGCGAGGGTCGTTTTGCTTTGATCAGGGACAATAGTGATGTCCGGAAGGGTCGTTTCACTTTGGTCCGCAACAATAGTGATATCTGAATTGGGAGTGAGGCGATGAACTTATATGCTCAGTGATTTACAAATTGCAGGTAGGGCACTGAACTTATAAGATTAGTGATTTATAAATCGCCAGTGGTGCTATGATTTATATGTGTCAAGACTTGTGAATTGTGTGTGAGTTGATATTTTAGAATCAAAAATATGGCTATATACGTGGTTTTGAACCCCATTTCTCCTTCCGTTTCATAATTAAAAGCTATCTTTACATTCTAACTTTATTTTTTTAGAAAATAAGGGTAGCGGTGAGCTTTATGAATATTTTTTTGCAACAAATAAAAAGAAATGGAAATAGAAATAGAAGAGAGCAAAGTTAATCAGCTGCTCAAAGAGTTATTTTTTGACGAAGTGATTGGTCCCAATCGTATTCGCTATGCTGCAAATAAACAGGATTATGATTTCACCCCCAAAATGGATGGTGTTGCTTATGGGCGTGAATTTGAATTATCGGTTGAGATTTTCTCTCCAAATTATAGTGACCAAAATGTAGAAGAGCTGAAGAAGCAGACCATGGGATTGCCTGTGCTTAGATTGGTGACAGATAGTGATAGCGAATTTATGGATGGTGTGAGAATGTACCTTAAACAGGAGGACAGCGACAACACTCAACTTAGAGATACTCTTATAAAGCGTGCCGGTGAAATATTGGGCAGTGCCAAGGCTTTTGTAGATGGTAGTCAGCTTGATATTTTGTTCGAAAGTTCGGTGCAAAGATTTGTGACAGAGTGTTTTCAGCATCTCATTATGGCTACTTATCCAAACTTGAGCATAACGGATGACTATGTATATACCGACGACACCTTTAAGCATATTCTGAGGGGTTTTCCTGTTCCTGACCTGTTTGAGGAGGACGATGATACTGTGCCAGAAGCCGAATCGCAGATTGTTGACTTTTTAAAGAGTCGCAAAAAGAAACGCGAACAAACTTCTGTATATGATCTGCGAAAGCATTTCTCCAAAAGGCCATTTGGCTGGTATGATAATGCAATATTCACGCTTTTGGCAAAACTGTACAAGAAAAATAAAATAGAGGTGACCACAAATAGAAATCCACTAAATGAGGATGAGCTGGTTGGGGTATTGCTTGACACATCTAAACACAATAGTGCTTATGTGGAGATACAAATAGATTATTCCATGGATAAAATAATGGACCTGAAACTCATGTACACCATTATTTCCGAGACCTATGTTATGAATAAGGATGATATGGAAGTTGCGCGAGACTTTCCAAATCAGCTTCGGAATTATGCAGACGAAGTGAATATGCTATTGAAGCAGAAAAAAGAGTTCCCGTTTGTGACTATATTGCAAAGGTATTACGACGAACTATATTATTGGTCGGGCAAAAACTATAGAGATGTACTTGACAATATTAACATCCTATTTAGTTTGATGATGAATGTAAAAGAAGATGAGTATGATCCTATCTACGAATTTATCAACGGAGAGAAGGGAGATATGTTTAGAAATATCGCTCAGACAGTTGAGGATAACTTGCCCAATATTGACTTTGTGGAAGGCAATGAGTTGCGCAGGCTATCTTTGTTTATTAAGCACCCCCATCCATACAGAGGCAACTTGATGAGTGATGCAGATGAGTATCGCAAGAAGCTGGAAGACAAGATGGCTAAGCTGATAGAAAATGAGCGAGACTTAACTATACATAAATATGAGGAAGAACTGATAACGCTACTTACGCATCCCGAGATAATGAAACTGAAGGAAAGCGACAGCGCCAGGTTGCTGGCGCCGATGGAGAAAAAAATGGCAGCAATGAAAACTCAACGTTTTATCGGGAACCTGCGTGCCGCTCGTGCAGATTTGCCGGAGGCGATAGTGGGGATACTCAATCAGGCTGCTCGACACAATGCTGCAGCAGCCGAACAGGGCGGAAGTGCAGAACTCCCTGTTAAATATGTAAACAAGAATAACATATCCGTCTCGTTTGACAAATCAGAACTGACCACTGAAGAGGATGTGCGTGCATACGCAAAGGAGCTTGAGCGTGAGTTGTTGGGGCAAATTGGAAAGAACAAGAGGATCAGGCTGTAAGCGGCGCGACTGTGATTTTATTACAAGCATTTGGAGATAGTCATATTTTCATGTAATTTTGTGGCTCATCTTCACATCTTTTATGGAGACAAATAAAGAAGAACTTATATTAGAAAAACTACGTAACCCTTCTACTCAAAAGGATGGGTTCGCTAATCTTGTATCTGAATACAGCGAAAGAATATATTGGCAAATACGTAAAATGGTGTTATCGCACGATGATGCCAACGATATTTTGCAAGATGTATTTATAAAAGCCTGGCTTAATATTGACAACTTCAGAGGAGAATCTAAACTCACTACCTGGCTGTATAGGATAGCCATCAATGAGAGCATCACGTTTATCAACAGAAAAAAGAATCAGAATAATATATCGGTAGATAGTGATGATTCGTTTTTGCTGAACACATTGGAGAGCGATGACTATTTTGATGGTGATGAGGCCCAAAAACTTTTGCAACATGCAGTGTTGACATTGCCCGAAAAACAAAGGTTAGTTTTTCAGTTGAAATACTTTGAAGAAATGAAGTATGATGATATGTCTGACATACTTGGAACATCGGTTGGAGCACTGAAGGCATCATATCATCATGCGGTTAAAAAAATAGAAAAGTTTTTAACAGACACCAATTAAACCTTTAGGTCGGTTGTGAGTCTATTTTACAAGCGACAGAAACATTTAATTGTACGGAGGAGAGATGAATAAATTAGATGAAATAGGAAACAAGAATCCATTTACTGTTCCCGAAAACTACTTTTTAAATGTAAATGATGAGATAATGAGTCGTTTGCCGGAAAAGAAAAAAGTTGTACCTGAAAAAGTAACTATGTGGAAAAAAATAGAGCCATGGTTTTATATGGCCGCTATGTTCATTGGAGCTTTTTTTACGATACAAACGTTGCAAAACACAGCAGGTAAGAAAAGTAGCACATCGGAAGATATTGTTACATTTAGTGATGCAAATGCAGGCGAGAGCCACTGGTCAAATGTTCAGATTTCGGAAGAGGAGTTTTACCAATATCTGGAAGAACAACTGATCAACGACGGCTATTACGATTATATGTACAGTCAGGTTTCTTTTAATTAGGACGATAACTATACTAACTTAATACGGTAGTAGTCATTGGTGACTCAAAAAGTCAAATATAATTGAGATAAATACATTAATCATATGAAAAAGAACAGAATATTTTTATTATGCTTCATGCTTTTGACAACAGCTTTAAGTTCATCAGTTTTCGCACAGCGAAAAAAAATGAATATTGCTGATTTTGAAAAAAGAAAAATGGAATATATTAAAAAAGAAGCAGGCCTGTCGGATGAGGAAGCGGCCAAATTCTTTCCTGTTTTTAATGAACTGGCAAAAAAGAAATTTGACTTGCACAAAGGTCATAGAGAACAGATAGAAAAGATGAAAGCCGAGAATGAGGATGTGACGGCTGAAGAATATCGCAAACTCTTTGAGAACGATATGGAGGTGAAACTGAAAGAGGTGGAGCTGGAGAAAAAGTATTCAGAACTGATGGAGAAAATCCTGTCGCCCGAAAAAATATTTAAAGCTCAACAGGCTGAGAAAAAGTTTATGCAACAGGAAGTGAGCAGGTTTAGAGAAAAGTAAACTCTATATAATAAACAATATATAAGAAAAAGGACCCCGGATTATATCATCAATCTGGGGTCCTTTTATATATAGAATGTATGTGCAAAAATGACTGCTTTACTCTTCGTCCTTAAACCATGAGGCATACATCAGATAGTTGCTTGCAATTCTCTCATTCATGGTGCGAGATTGCTCGGGGTCAACTTTCTTTACAAACTTTGCAGGAACACCGGCGTATATGCTTCCGGGTTCTACCTGTGTGCCCGAAAGCACCACCGAGCCGGCTGCAATTATAGCCCCTTCGCCTATCACGGCGTGGTCTAATACAACTGCTCCAATGCCGATAAGTGCGCCTTTCTTGATGTGTGGGCCATGGATAACCACATTGTGGCCGATGGTGACATCATCTTCGAGCACGGCCACCGACTTTTGGTACAAAGTGTGAATAACTGAGCCATCCTGCACATTAACACGGTTGCCAATACGAATGGAATTTACATCTCCACGCAAAACAGCATTAAACCACACACTGCAATCTTCGCCAATTACAACATCCCCAATAATGGTGGCATTGTCGGCCAGATAAGTGTTGTTGCCAATTACGGGCGTGAAACCACGAACTGATTTTATAAGAGCCATCAAATAATAGGATTTAAATTGATTTTGTTTTTTCTTTCAGCCAATCTATTTCGTGATTGCTCAAATAGTCTTTCAGTTTCTTGAACACCATTTTGTGATAACTGTTTAGCCATTTGCGTTCTTGCTTAGTGAGCATTTTCTTTACAATTGGAGTGGTGTCAATCGGGCACAAAGTGATTGTTTCGAAATTGTAGAATGTGCCAAACTCTTTTGTTCTTTCATACTCCTGAGAGACAATCAGGTTTTCGATACGAATACCGTACTTGTCGGCACGATATACACCCGGTTCGTTTGATGTAACCATTCCTATCTCTATCAAGGTTGGGTTTTCTTCCATTCTAATACTGTGCGGACCTTCATGAACGTTTAGGAAGTGCCCTATTCCGTGTCCTGTGCCGTGCCAATAGGTTAGGCCATTGTCCCACAATGCCTTTCTGGCCAATATATCGAGTTGCGAACCTCGGGTACCTTCGGGGAAGATGGCAGTTGCAAGTGCAATGTGCCCTTTCAGAACATTCGTATAATCCTTTTTCATCTGTCGGGTTATCTTGCCAACAGCTATTGTACGTGTAATGTCAGTTGTACCGTCTTTGTATTGTCCTCCCGAGTCAATCAGAAGCAGTCCTTTGGGTTCCACAGTAGCACACGTTTCGGGTATAGCGTGATAGTGAATGATTGCACCGTTGCCAGCATACCCTGCTATAGTGCCAAAGCTATCTCCCACAAATAGTTCTTGCTGTGAGCGGAATTCGTTTAGTTTTTCTTCAACCGTTACTTCTGTAACATTTCCCTCAGGAATTGCTTTCTCGAGCCACATATAAAACTTAACCAGCGCTACACCGTCCTTGACCATAGCATTGCGAAAACCGTTTAGCTCTGTTTTGTTTTTGATACTTTTCATCAAATCAACAGGTGAGGGCAGGTCTACAATATTGCAATTAGAGGGGATGGTTTGTTCTAATTTATAGTTTATCTTGCTTCCTGTTATGCAAACTCTGCTCTCGTGCAAGTTGGAAATATAATTGAATACATCATTATACTCTGCCAGCGTGACTCCTGCTTTTTTATACTCTTTCTTAATGTCATCGGTTAGTTTTTCAGAGTCGATAAACAGCACACTCTCTTTCTCTGATACATAAGCATATGCAACAGCTACGGGGTTGTAGTCAACATCATTGCCGCGAAGATTGAATGTCCATGCCACAGCATCAAGTGTTACTATAATTATTCCGTCTGCATCGTTCAGTTTTAGTGTCTTATTGATTCTTTTGATTTTTTCTTCAACAGATTCTCCTGTTATATCATCGGGTAGAGTGAATACTTTGTTCTTAGGTATCTCGGGTCTTTCTTTCCAAATGACTTCAAACGGGTCAAAAGAGGTCTCGAGCTTAATATCTTTATCTTTTAGCTTTGCTTTGAGAGTGTGAGCATCTGATGCAGCATACACAAGAGCGTCTATACCAACAGTGCCGCCTGCACCAACTTGTTCAATAATCCAGCTGGTCATATCGGGAGTGCCGGGTTGCCCCATCTTAAACAAATCAAAACCTGTATCTTTCAATTCGGTGGCACCTTGCAAAAAGTAGCGTGAGTCTGTCCATACGCCTGCGCTCTTTTTAGTAACCACAGCGGTACCTGCTGAGCCTGTGAAACCGCTAATCCATTTTCTGGATTCCCAATGTTTTGGTGGATATTCGCTAAGATGTGCGTCAGTGCTGGGAATGATAAATGCATCCAGGTTTTTCTCTTCCATGAACTTCCTCATGGCTTCCAGTCTTGCCGGAATTTCGTTTGTTTTCATTATTCAATGGTTTTTTGATTTTATAAAAAACAAATATAGTTTTTTTAATTGAGCCATGTGATATAATCAATCAGAAAATGACCCACAAAGAGTTTTATTTAATGTTGTGGGTAAGATTATAACTCTTTTGAGTTGACATATGTCTTGTAAATTGAAATATATAATGTAAATTTGTCATCAGGAAATAATAGAAATAAAATGAAAGTAATAGATTTTGCAATTCGCTCGAATGAAGAGCTGAATTATCAGAATAATTTGCTGAAAGTGACCCCGGCTGACAACTCGCCTCTGGACGAAATGTATCCCGGTCAGTTTGTGCAAATATTAGTTGATAATTCTCCAAACGTTTTTTTGAGGCGTCCTATATCTGTAAACTACGTTGACAAAGAGAAAAATGAAATGTGGCTTTTGATACAGAGAGTGGGAGAGGGAACAGAGAGTATATGTATAAAAGAGGCAGGCGATACCATCAATATCGTTTTCCTTTTGGGCAACTCATTCACTTTGCCTCAGGAGAAGGGCAAGTATCTGCTTGTGGGCGGAGGAGTGGGCACTGCACCAATGCTGTTCCTGGGATATCATCTCAAAAAGAATGGCTACGAACCAGAATTCCTGCTGGGTGGACGTTCGGAAAGAGACTTGCTGCAAATTGCCGACTTTGAAAAACTTGGCAAAGTGCACTGCACAACTGAAGACGGTAGCAAGGGTGAAAAGGGATTTGTGACCAATCACTCTGTTTTGCAAAATGGGAAAATAGATTTTATATACACCTGTGGCCCTAAGCCTATGATGGTTGCCATCGCAAAATATGCACATGCCAATAATATTGGTTGCGAGGTTTCACTGGAAAACCTAATGGCTTGCGGATTTGGAGCCTGCTTGTGTTGTATTGAAAAAACTACACGAGGCAATGTGTGTGCTTGTACTGAAGGACCTGTATTTAATATCAACGAACTGAAATGGATAGATTAAAAGTGAGAATTGGCAACCTGGAGTTGCAAAATCCGGTATCAACTGCTTCCGGAACGTTTGGTTATGGCACTGAGTATGCTGACTTTATTGACCTGAACAGACTGGGTGCTGTGTTTGTGAAGGGTACCACGTTAGAGCCTCGTCAGGGGAACGACTACCCAAGAATGGCCGAAACACCATCGGGAATGCTAAATGCTGTGGGACTGCAAAATAAAGGTGTTGACTATTTTATCAGTGATATATATCCTAAGATAAAAGATTACAACACACATATGATAGTAAATGTGTCTGGTTCAACCGTTGACGACTACATCGAAACAGCCGAAAAGCTTGCAAAGCTTGACAAAATGCCTGCAATTGAGCTTAATATCTCATGCCCCAATGTGAAAGAAGGGGGGATGGCTTTTGGAACTTCGTGCGTATCGGCGGCACAGGTAACCCGCGAAGTGAGGAAGGTATATCCCAAAACTATGATTGTGAAGCTCTCGCCCAACGTAACCGATATTACAGAAATAGCACAAACCGTTGAAGAAGAGGGAGCGGACGCTGTATCGCTTGTAAATACATTCCTGGGGATGGCTATTGATGCTGAGTCCAGAAAACCAAAGCTTTCAACTATTACCGGCGGTTTGTCGGGTCCGGCTATAAAACCTATTGCGTTGAGAATGGTGTGGCAGGTATACAATTCGGTAAAAATTCCTATTATCGGTATGGGAGGAATATGTAACACAGCTGATGCAATAGAATTTATCCTTGCCGGTTCTTCGGCAATTCAGATTGGGACCTACAACTTTATTGATCCTCAGATATCAATAAAGATTTTAGACGGTATTTCAGACTATCTTGACAGACATAAAATTGCATCAATCAACGATTTGGTAGGAAAACTTGAGATTTAATCACTATAGTAATTATATTACTGATAAAAGTATCAAATTGTATATAATTATTCGTTTTTTTTGACATAATGAATAATTGGTGTATCTTTGTTGTCTATTATGTCAAAAAAATAAGAAATGTCTAAATTATTTATACCCAAAGGATATAAACCACTTTTAAGCTTAAAACAGACCGAAATCGGTATCAAGAAGATAAAGGATTTCTTTCAGGAAAATCTGGCTTCCGAATTGCGTTTGCGACGTGTAACAGCTCCTCTTTTTGTTGAAAAGGGTACAGGAATTAACGATGATTTGAATGGTACCGAAAAGCCGGTCAGTTTTACAATTACTGATATGAATACTGAGGCGGAAATTGTTCACTCTCTTGCAAAATGGAAGAGGATGACACTGGCCGATTATGCAATAGCCGAAGGGTATGGTATTTATACAGACATGAATGCAATCAGGGCCGATGAAGAATTGGATAATCTGCATTCTTTATATGTAGATCAATGGGATTGGGAAATGGTGATTAGTAAGGAGGAGCGAACCATCGCTTTTCTTAAAGATGTGGTTAGAAGAATATATGCCGCAATGTTGCGTACAGAATATTTGGTACACGAATCGTTCCCAAAACTTAAACCCGAACTACCGCGCGAAATTACTTTTATTTGTGCAGAAGAACTGTTGCAGAGATATCCTACTCTGAATGATAAGGAGCGAGAGGATGCCATTACAAAAGAGTATGGTGCCGTCTTTATAATGGGAATAGGAGGAAATCTGTCTAACGGTGAGCCCCACGACGGACGCGCTGCAGACTATGATGACTGGACCACTGTGAACGAAGAAGGATTTGAGGGACTGAATGGTGATTTGTTGGTTTGGAGTTCTGTATTGGAGAGAGCTATGGAGCTGTCATCAATGGGAATCAGAGTTGACAAAACAGCACTTCTAAAACAGCTTAAGATTAAATCTCAAGAATATAAGAAGGACCTGTTTTTTCATCAAAGACTGCTTAACGATGAACTTCCTCTGGCCATAGGAGGGGGAATAGGGCAGTCACGCCTTTGTATGTATTATTTGCGCAAAGCTCATGTGGGTGAAATTCAAGCAAGCATCTGGCCGCGGGATATGCGTCAGAGAGCAGCAGAAAATGATATCTTTTTGATATAAGACAATAAGAAAAAAACAATATAACACAATCCCTTTCAGCTCTGAGCCGGAAGGGATTTTTTGTATAGTCACAGAATATATTTACTTTTACATTCAAATCATTATTTAATATGGACGTAAGAATAGATGAGAGCTGGAAGGTGAGATTAGGTGGTGAGTTTGAAAAACAATACTTTAAATCACTTACAGAGTTTATTAGGGAAGAATATATTGCCGCTAAAGTGTTTCCTCCTGCCAGATTGATATTTAATGCTTTCGATCAGTGCCCTTTCGATAAAGTGAAAGTGGTGATTGTGGGGCAAGACCCTTACCATCAGCCGGGTCAGGCCAATGGACTTTGCTTTTCAGTTAATGATGGGGTTAAGGTTCCTCCTTCGTTAGTCAATATATACAAGGAGATAAGCAATGACCTGGGGCTTGCAGTGCCGAAGTCGGGCAACCTGACAAGGTGGGCACAGCAAGGAGTGCTACTGCTAAACGTAACGCTGACAGTTCGTGCCAATCAGGCTGGCTCTCATCAGAACAGAGGATGGGAGCAGTTCACGGATGCTGTCATAGAAAGTTTAGCTCGTGAATGCAGCAATTTGGTTTTTATCCTATGGGGTGCTTATGCGCAGCAAAAAGGTGCAAACATTGATACTGCAAAACATCTGGTCTTGAAATCACCTCACCCGTCACCTTTGGCTGCGCACAGAGGATTCTTTGGCAATAAGCACTTTAGCACTACTAACAAATATCTGGAACAGAGTGGGAAAACTCCCATTAGTTGGTGAGTAGGCGTTTGATAGTTATTGTGAAAAATAAAATCAATGAGAATGATTAATTACTTTCTGTTGTTTGTGGTCGGCATAACGATGTCTGTAAATACTTTTGCACAAAGCTCTGTAAATAATGATGCTGACAAATTGATTTTTCAACGATATCTCACATATATAGACTCCGTTGGTTATAACTCGAAAGAGTGTTTGTTGCAAAAAACAGCTGAGTTCTTTATTGGTGCACCCTATGTGGGGGGGACACTAGATAAAAATAATGACGAAAATCTTGTAGTAAACCTGCGAGAATTTGACTGCGTAACATATATCGAAAATGTTATTGCATTATCTAACATTGTGGAGGCAGGCAACCTTTCTTATGAAAACTTTACTGAAGAATTGCAGCGCATAAGATACAGAGACAGTCGATTGACTGATTATGCCTCTCGGTTGCATTATACAACAGAGTGGGTGGACAATAATATAGTAAAAAGAGTATTGGAACCTTTATCATGGCAGAGTGAAAATGTGATTGATAAAAAGAATATTGACTTTATGTCAACACACCGTTCCTCTTATAATGCTCTTAAGCATGATGATTATATGTTGCAGAAAATTGCTGAAGTTGAAAGTGGAATTAATCTGAAAGGGGGATATTTTTATTTGCCTAAGGCAAAGATTGAAGCGAATAAAGATAAGATTCCACACCTTGCCATGATTGCATTTACTACATCTATAAAGGGACTAGACACAACTCACACAGGATTTGCCTACAAGAGGGGCGACAGGCTCACATTCATTCATGCGTCAAGTTTGAAAAACAAAGTTGTGATTGATGAGAAAACACTACATGATTACTGTGAATCTCAAAAGAGATGTACAGGTATAATAATTATGAAGGTTCTGTAAACGAGGTATTGTCTTTATGAATGTTCTTATTTTTGTTTTTGCTCTGCTTGTTTGTCATCCATCTATCGGTGAAAATAAAAGATAGATTGATTGTGATGACAAGTATTGCACAAATAATTGCAAAAGAATAGTACCCAAATCCTGCAAGTGCACCATTTGCAGCACTACACCACAAGGTAGCAGCGGTGGTTAGTCCCTGCACATTAAACCCCTGACGGAAAATAACTCCCGCACCCAAAAAACCAATACCTGTTACAACCTGACCGAGCACACGTGACGGGTCGCCTGTATGCTCCGTTACCAGAGTACTCAGAATAACAAATATACTTGCCCCCAATGCTACTAATGTGTTGGTGCGCAATCCAGCGCTTTTATTGCTCCATTGTCTCTCCAGGCCTACCACTGCTCCGGCAGCGGAAGCAACGAGAATACGTAAAATAAATTCTGTTGTAGTCATGTTTAAAAGCAATTTAAAGATGGTTTAAACAGTTATTAATCACCCTTTGGCAAATGCTGCACGGCGTCATTTGTGTATATTAAACTTGTGCGTTTTTCTGAGGCCTTGCAGATATTAACAGACAGCATTCGAAAATGGCTCTTAATATCTGTTCCATATAATAGTTTATGAATATTGTTCTTTTATTTTTTCTTTAATTTCACTCGCAGGAGGTATTCCCTCTTCATTTTCTTGCAATGTGAAATTATATAATTCTCTATCGTTTAAGATTTCTAATGCTTTCTCCAAAACTTTGTCATCTCTCAGCTGATGTCTGATTGTTCCTTCTTTGTAATAGTAACGTTTAATGATTTCAGATTCTATCATTTCTATAATATCATCTTTGAATAATTCCAGGTCCCGATCAAGGTTAGGCTTAAGCTTCTTCTCTAGAGCAGAGAACTCATCGGAGGCAGACTCAAAATAACCCTCGAACTCCATAATGTCCTGTAGTGATTTTAGAGAGCGAGCACTCATTTGATCATATTTAAAGTCCTTGCTCTTTACAAACTCTTTAAATTTATCGTAATCATTATCTGATAATCTGAATTCTTCGGGCGAGCTTATCGATTGATACTGTTGTGCCCAATCTGTAACATAATTAAAGATAATGTTGTCAGCTATCAGATAGAAGCTAATGGTTCCGGTTTTGTCGTGTTTGATTGTGTAGTCAGGGGTGATACCACCACCATCTCTTACTTTGCGGCCGTTTCGAGTGTCGAATACAGTGGTAAGGCTGTCGGGCACACGAGCAACTGATCCATCTGGATTCCTGTGTGAATAATCTAAAGTTTGAATGCAACGTCCACTTGGAATGTAATATTTAGATGTAGTGATTTTGATATTGCCACCATAAGGCAGGTCACGTGGTGTTTGTACCAATCCCTTGCCAAACGAACGATTTCCAACAATTACAGCTCTGTCAAGGTCTTGAAGCGATCCCGCTACAATTTCTGAGGCTGATGCTGAGCCTGTGTCTATTAATACAACAATGGGCATAAGTGTGTCAATAGGGGCATTTTGAGTAAAGTATGATCTGTCCCATTGTTTAACTTTCCCTTTTGTTGATACTATTTTCTCGCCTTTGTTTACGAAGAAGTTTACAATATTAATTGCCTCATCCAGTATACCACCGCCATTTCCTCGCAAGTCCAGAATCAGCTTGTCTGCTCCCTTGTTTTTTAATTCAGTCAAAGACTCTTTTACCCTTTTTGAACTTTCGTTTGTAAAGCTGGAAAAGTGTATATATCCGGTTTTATCTTCAATAATCGTTGATAGCGTAATTGGGTCTATTTCTATTTTTTCTCTAACAATGGTGATCTCTCGGGGAGTGTTCTCACCGGGTCGATTAATCTTTAATAATAAAGATGTACCGGGTGTTCCTTTGAGTTTGTCGCTTACATCCTTAACGGTAGCTTTCTGCATATCCATGCCATCTACTTCAAGAATAATATCTCCTGCTTTTAGACCTGCTCTGTCAGCGGGCAATCCCTGATAAGGCTCGTTTATGATTATTTTCTTCTCGTTTTGTGAAATGATTGAGCCAATTCCGCCATACTCTCCCGTTGTCATAAATTTCAGGTCGCTGATATTGTCTTCTGAATAATACTCAGTATATGGGTCCATTCGTACTAGCATGTTACGTATGGTATTGTTTACCAAGCTATCAACTTTGATACTGTCAACATAAAAGAGATCGAGTTCTCTGATAACCGAATTAAAAATATCAATGCTTTTGTTTATATCAAAGTAACGTTGGTTTTTGTTTTTTTGAATTTGTTGTGTAAAAGATGGTGTTGCCAAAGTGGCAACAAGGAAAAAAGTAAAAATCCTCTTCATAGCTTGTATATTGTCGTAAATACTACGTTATTTTATTATAATTGAAAACAAAGAAACAACTTTTTATTGAAAGTGTACTTGATAAATCGTTATATGTTTCTAAATAATCGAGTGAATAAGTTTTTTAAACTATCTTTGGAAGTTTATCTTAGGAGTCATTAATTTAAATATGAGAAAATATATTCGATACATTCTCCTTCCTGTTATTATAGGTTTTTTAATTTTTACAGCAACGTGTTTGGTGAGTTCAGACAGTATCCCTAAAATGCCCAATATAATTCCATGGGACAAATTTGTCCATTTCGGAATGTTCTTTGTACTCTCTTTTGTCAACTTCATTGATTATTATAAACTATATGAAGGTAAGCCAAACAAGTTTAAATGGATCTTTTGGGGTTTTATACTTCCTGTAATTTATGGTGGAGCAATTGAGATAATGCAAGAGTACTTCTTTTCCAGAAGTGGAGAATGGGCAGATTTCATTGCTGACATGCTTGGATCTGCAACGGCAATGGTAATTGTAATGTTTTTATGGAAAAAGTATTGGGAAAAAGGGAAAAAAACTATCTTTGTAAAATAAAAAGATATGTTTGGTTATGAATAGATATTTAATTTTACTTTTTGCTATTATTTTGTTTGTAGCATCATGCACCTCTTCCGCACAAAAAAGTGCAGAACCCACATTGATTACTGAGTCATCAGATGAGTCATCAGTTGATGATAGACAATTTTTGGTAAGGGTGGGAGATACAGCTCCTGATTTTAAAATGGAAATGCCGGATGGTAGTTTCGTTCAGTTGTCCGAGTTGAGAGGAAAAGTAGTCATGTTGCAATTCACTGCAAGCTGGTGCGGCGTTTGTCGAAAAGAAATGCCTCATATTGAAGAACAAATATGGCAAAAGCATAAGGAGAATAAAGAATTTGCCCTTTATGGCGTAGATCGTGAAGAACCTGTTGATAAAATAACCATGATGCGCGAAGCCACAGGTGTCACTTATCCCATAGGACTTGATTCCGATGCTTCCATTTTTGGCAAATATGCTGAAAACAATGCAGGTATTACTCGTAATGTTATCATTGACCGTGACGGTAGGATAGTGATGCTAACTCGTTTATATGACGAAAAAGAATTTGGGGTTATGGTTGATTTGATTAATGATTTACTGGAATAAATCATACTCAGATATCTGATTCAAAATATAAAAATTCAAATATATTATAACAATAATGCTCTTTTATTGTTATAAGGGATAGTTGCAATTTTGTTTATTGCAAATTATTGATTCATTTACATTTAATATATATGAACAAACGAGAAGTGTTTGAACAGCGCCGTAAAGCGCTGAAGGATATGGAAGATATCGCGGTTCTGAAACAGCATCAAAAATTAAAACTCACAGCTCGCGAAAGATTAAACATTCTGTTCGATGAAGGTACTTTCTTTGAATTGAACCCCTTTGTTGAACCTCTAAAAGAAATAAAAAGTAATCAAAATGCATTTGGCGACGGAGTTGTAGTAGGTCGTGGATTAGTGCAAGGGCGCAGTGTCTTTGCATTTGCACAGGACTTCACTGTAATGGGTGGTTCTCTTGGTTACTCTCATGGCATGAAAATAGCCAAAGTGCAGGAAATGGCCCTCAAATTTGGTGCGCCATGTATTGGATTGATTGATAGTGGGGGCGCACGAATTCAGGAGGGTATTAAAAGTCTTTCTGCATATGCCCGTATTTTTAGAAACAATGTTCGCTCCTCGGGTGTAATTCCGCAAATGAGTGTAATACTTGGACCCGCTGCGGGTGGTGCGGTTTATTCGCCTGCAATAACGGACTTTGTCATTATGACTAATAAGACATCTTATATGTTTGTGACCGGACCTGATGTTGTGAAAGAGGTTTTGAATCAGGAAATCACAATGGATGAGCTGGGTGGTGGCAATGTTCATGCTGAAAAAAGCGGTGTAGCTCACTTTGTTTTTGAAGATGAAGAGCATGCGATTATGGAGGTACGAAAGCTGTTGGCATATTTACCCCTCAATAATTTTGATTCAGTTCCGGTTTCAACTAATGTTGAATATAATGAGGAAAGGCAAGAATATCTCAACATGATTATTCCTGATGATCCGAATCGTCCTTACGATATGAAGGAAATTATCAATATTCTTGTTGATAACAATACTTTTCTTGAAGTTCATGAGAAGTTTGCTCCAAATATCATTGTAGGCTTTGCCAGGTTGGATGGAAAAACAATTGGAATTGTTGCTAATCAGCCCAAAGTAATGGCCGGAACTCTTGATATTAATGCAAGTGTTAAAGGTGCGCGTTTTGTTCGTTTCTGTGATGCATTCAATATTCCCTTGCTTGTCTTGGAAGATGTGCCCGGATTTATGCCCGGCGCAGAGCAGGAACATGCAGGTATTATACGAAATGGTGCAAAACTACTATACGCATTTTGTGAAGCAACGGTGCCGCGGGTAACTATTATCACTAGAAAAGCTTATGGCGGTGCTTATATTGTAATGAATAGTATTGGTATTGAAGGTGACTTCAACTTTGCCTGGCCAAGTGCTGAGATTGCTGTTATGGGACCTGCAGGTGCCATTAAAATTGTAAACCGAGCTGAACTTGCTGCTGCAGAAGATAGAGAGGCTAAGGAGAAAGAGCTTATTGAAAAATATAAAGATGAAATAGCCAATCCTTTCAAAGCAGAAGAGTTGGGAATGATTGATGATGTAATTATGCCTTCTAAAACAAGAGAAACATTAATTACAATTTTTGATATTTTAGCCAATAAGCAATATTCTTTACCGGAAAAGAAGCACGGCAATATTCCTTTATAATTACATTACTTACAAAACATTGTTATAGAATGAAACGATTATTAATAGCCAATCGAAATGAAATAGCGATTCGAATTATACGTTCTGCCAAAAAAATGGGATTAACCACGGTTGTTATTCAGAGTAATCGCGAGCCGGATGCCATGTATCTTGAGTATGCCGATGAAATAATTAAAGTTCAGGAAGATTTGAATGAAAAGACAGTTTTCTTAAATCCTGAATTAATTGTAGAGCTGGCTCTGAATAACAAAATTGATATGGTACATCCCGGTTATGGCTTTCTATCCGAGAATCCTGATTTTGCTTCACTTTGTGAGAAAAATGGAATTGTATTTATAGGCCCTTCTCCGGAACAGATTTTGAATATGGGGATAAAAACAATTGCCAAAAAAATGGCATTGGATGCCGGCATGCCTTTAGTGCCAGGAAGCCCGGGTGCAATCACTGATGCTGAAACTGCAATAGAATTTGCAAAAAAAATTGGTTACCCTGTTATACTTAAAGCTTCTGCAGGTGGTGGCGGGAGGGGTATGCGAATAGTAGAAAAGCCTGAGACAATGGAACGTCACTTTAAATCAGCTTACGATGAGGCGATAGCTGCTTTTGGTAATGGTGATATATTTATTGAGAAGTATTTAGTAAATCCCAAGCATCTGGAGTTTCAGATATTAGGTGATAAACATGGTAATGTAATCCATTTGGGTGAACGTGAGTGCTCTTTACAGCGTAAACATCAAAAAGTAGTCGAGGAGGCTCCTTCTGCCAGCATTTCTGAAGACACAAGAGCTGAAATGGGTGCTTTGGCAGTTAAGTTTGCAAAAGAAATAGGTTATTATTCTGCAGGAACTATAGAATATATTCTGGATGAAGATGGCTCTTATTATTTCATGGAAATGAACACCCGAATTCAAGTTGAGCATCCGGTAACGGAAATGATTACAGATGTGGACTTGATAGAATGGCAAATTAGAATAGCCTTGGGAGAAGCGTTGACGTTAAGTCAGGATGATATTAAGATTAACGGTTGGGCAATTGAGTGTAGAATAAATACTGAAGATCCACAAAATAGATTTAGTCCGCAAACAGGATTTATTGAGAAAATAAACTTTCCTTACGGAGATAATATAAGAATAGAAACTGGAGTTAAGGAGTTTTCAATGGTGACACCATATTTTGATTCGATGATCGCAAAAATAATTGTACATGGTGAAAACCGTGATGATTGTATTGAAAAAACATTGGATGCTCTTGATGAATTTCATATCTCCGGACTCAAAACTACAGTTTCATTTTGTCGTACAGTATTGAGAAGTAAAGAGTTTAAAGATGCCTCCTATACTACTCGATGGGTTGATAATATATACACCCCTGATATGCTTGAATCGGAGGATGAAGCAATGATGGCTGCGCTTGCGGCTACTATTGCTTATGCAAAAGAATATCTGCAATATTCATCTAATTCACCTATGTTTAAAAGCGAATCTCTAAACCTATGGGTTCTCAACAAACGTATTCATAAATAAAATAATCAAATGGCAACAACTTATATATATAAAAGAGATGCTTCACGCTTGTTTATTGCCTTGCGTGACAATGGAGAGCGATATAAAATATATCTGCCAAAAGAATCGAAACCTATTATAAACGGCGAGGAAAAGGATGTGTTTTTTATTGAACACAAGAATAATTTTTCGTCGTTTGATATGAACGGTAAAACTTATCAGTGTGAAATAACTCAACGAAATCAAAACCGTATCATGGTTAAAGTAAATGGAGTTGAGTATAAATTCAGTTTGGAGTCAATTTTTTCATATTTGCGCCATAACATATTAAATAAAGGTGAGGAGGGTGACTTGGGTAATAATATTATATCGCCTATGCCGGGTAAGATTGTGGATATTTTTGTAAGTGAAGGTGATTTGATTAACGAAGGTGAGCCTATATTGAACCTTGAAGCTATGAAGATGCAAAATGAGATAACTGCTCCATGCAACGGAATGGTACAAAAGATTAGTGTTAAACCCGGGCAGACTGTTATGCAAGATGAGCTTCTTGTAGAAATAGTGTCGATAGATGAATAAAAACAAAGGAAATTTTTGATTATTGTCATAAAAAAACGCTAATATTGTATTATAAATATTATTTAGCACAATAGGTGTTGTAATTATTCGAAAAATATGGCAGAAGAGTTTTTGATTGACTATAAAAATGTTCAGCTAAACAGAAATGAGAATATTATACTTCGGAATGTAAATCTAGAGGTTAAGCGTGGTGAGTTTTTATATGTCATAGGTAAGGTTGGTTCAGGGAAAAGTACTCTGTTGAAAAGTCTTTATGCAGAAATACCAATCAAATCGGGCGATGCCAATATCTTCAATTATCAACTACAGCATATGAAAAGGAAACAAGTGCCATTTTTGAGAAGAAAGATTGGTATAGTGTTTCAGGATTTTCAATTATTAATCGATCGTTCAGTTGAAAAAAACTTAGAGTTTGTGTTGCGTGCTACCGGTTGGAAAAACAAAGCTTCAATTAAACACAGAATATATGAAGTACTGACGCAGGTAGGCATGCAAAACAAAACTTACAAAATGCCTCATGAACTTTCCGGCGGTGAACAACAACGAGTGGTTATTGCGAGAGCTTTGTTAAATTCTCCATCATTGATTTTGGCTGATGAGCCAACTGGTAACCTGGATCCGGAGACCGGTAGTCAGATTGTGGACTTACTTCAACAAATTTCTCAAACGGGAACTGCAGTGATTATGTCAACGCACAATTATTCTATTGTACAGACATTCCCCGGACAAATTATCAAATGTGAAGATATGAGTTTGCAAAAAATAGGAGTGTAACTTTGCACTATGTGTAATATGCTGTATATTAATTGAGAGAGTTTAATATCTCTCCCATAATATCTATATTTTTATCTGATAGGTCAATCCAATGAATTGAGGGATCTCTTCTGAACCAAGTTAGTTGTTTTCTTGCGTAGTTACGTGAGTGTTGTTTTATTTTATCTATAGCCTGTGCAAGAGTCCATTCCCCACTGAAATAATTAAATAATTCCTTATATCCAACAGTATTCAAGGCATTAAGATGTCGCTTGTCATAAAACCCTCTTGCTTCTTCAATCAGGCCTTCTTTAATCATTTTGTCGACTCTTTTGTTAATACGTGAATAAAGCTCTTCACGAGGACGATTAAATCCAACCTTTATGGTCTTGAACGGGCGCTGTTTTTTGTTATTGGTGCGTAGCGACGAATAGGGTCTCCCTGCCATAATGCAAACTTCAAGTGCATGAATTACTCGTTTGGTATTCTTTAAATCTACTTGGTTATAAAATACAGGATCAAGCAGCTTAAGTTTTTGTCGTATATGGTCAGGGCCTTCTCTTTTGTATAATTCCTGTAAGTCATTTCTTAATGATTCATCAATTGTGGGCATTTCATCAATACCATCACATATTGCATCTATATACATCATAGAACCACCGGTAAGAATTACTACATTTTGTTTGCAGTGTAATTTTTGTATTATTGGAATGGTATCCATCTCATATTCACTAGCACTGTAATATTGCTCCGGAGAAAGTATTCCGACTTGGTAATGTTTTACTCTGTTGAGTTGTTCAGACGTTGGGGCAGCAGTCCCAATTGTCATTCCTTTGTATAACTGTCTTGAGTCAGCTGAAACAATGGGACACTGCAGTGCTTCTGCAGTTTTTATACTCCATTCCGTTTTGCCTACGCCCGTAGGCCCCAACAATACTAATAGTTTATTCATTAAATTAAATCAAATCAGACTCTCCAAATGATTCTGCAATGTCTTCAATATCTTCAAAACCTTCACTATCAAGTTCGTCAGGATTGAATGACTCGTCGCCAAAGAAAGTGTCATCAATGTCGCTTATACTATTAGATACAACTGTTGTATCATCTAACTCTACACTTTGTAATGGTGCTTTGCCTTGTGACAGGGTACAAATAGGAGACTTTAGAGATTTTCCCGGTATAATTTCAGAAAGCTCAATATAGAAAGCCCTATCGTTTATATAATCGAATACAAACACCAATTTCTGTTTTTCATCTTCAAGGAAATCACTCAATATTGTATCTTCCATGATGAATGAATCTTCATCGGAATCTGTATCCATCTCTACTAATGTGATTTCTTCTTTCCTTCTCCAATTATCTGAGCAAATAAAGAAAGAGGCCATTTCTTTGTCACTGTAATTCACACACTCAACAATGGTTTTGAATAGGTCATAAAAAGTGTCGTCTGCATCAATTTTTATCTCCCTTCTGAAGTTGTCAACTTCATCCGAAACTATTATAAATCTGAAAATCATAAAATGCGATTAATTATTGTTTATTTATAGAATCAAAGGTAGTGAAAATCTTTTTAAAATTACAACTAGCTTTTGACTAAAATGGGCTGTTGATAACTTAAAGAGATTTTTTTAATGTAAGATTTTGGAAGATAAAAAAAATGTTTTATCTTTGCATCGCTTTTGAAACAAAAGGCACACAAACTCTTCTTTAGCTCAGTTGGTTAGAGCACCTGACTGTTAATCAGGGGGTCCTTGGT